>JBOGJB010000395.1:0-8212 GCA_050745085.1 Vicinamibacterales bacterium | reverse complement strand
CGGAGATGCGGGGGAAGATCACGGCGATGCGCGACCGCCTCGCGAGCGCCCTCCGATCGCAGTTCGCGCAGGAGATCAAACGGAGCGCCCTCCGGATTCGTGAGAGCGTCGCGCCGTACAGCCGCTTCGTGCGTGCGGAAGGGGAGAAGCTGTCGGAGACGGCGTCCGCGTTTCGGGGCTCGCTCGACGCGCTCGACCGCGTGCGCGCCGAGCTGGAACGCGAGCTGCCGGAGCCGGCGCGGCGCTAACGCCTGGTGGGTGTGGCACGAGGCTTTAGCCTCGTCCACGCGTGGGACGAGCCTTCGTGTGGCACGAGGCTTTAGCCTCGTTCAGGGGTCGCCCGAGGCGGCGA
Organism: Vicinamibacterales bacterium; assembly: GCA_050745085.1. Classification (GTDB taxonomy): domain Bacteria; phylum Acidobacteriota; class Vicinamibacteria; order Vicinamibacterales; family 2-12-FULL-66-21; genus DATAEE01. The sequence goes on along the minus strand of JBOGJB010000395.1, from coordinate 7,860 downwards.
ACCGGCATCGCATCGGCAGCTACCGTGGGACCTTCGTGCGCAGGGCGTCGAGAAACTTGGCGGCGCTGCGTCCCTTCCATGCTCGCGCGACGTCCTGCTTTCCCAACGGTGAAACCCGACCGTTGCGCAGGAGGAAGGCTCCCTCCCCGAGGTGGTGAACCCGAAGCCTGCCACCGTCTCCTTCGTAGCGCTTCAGAAACAACACGTACTCGTCTCCGAGGTTGAGAGGCGCCAGCCGATCACTGAGGTCAAACTCGATGTACTCCCCGCGATCGATACGCCCGCCGAATTGGATGATCTCGTCGCCGGGGGCGACCGTTGCGCTGCTCTTGAGAAACTCAATCCAGCGAGGCTCGGAAGCGGTCCAGATGAACTCTGGCTCAGATCCAGGCGATCCGGCTTCGAGGTAGGTCCGCCGGCGCTCGATTCTGACGTGAACCACGGCGTCGGAGTCGGCGGCGAACGCGTTGAGGGTTTTGGGCGCAGCCGGACTAGAACATGAGCCCAACTGCCCGTTTCGCATGCGGCCAGGTTTTAGGACGATCTCGACCGGCGGCACCGGCTGTCCGGCGACGTCGATCAGCCCGGGCAGCGAGACGAGCAAGCCTTGCGCCGAGGCCACGACATCGTACCGCCCGTCTGGAAGCTCGGTGAACGCCACGCGTCCGTCGTCATCCGTCGTGAGCCCGCGCGTAACGAGGCCGCTCAGCGTGACCATCGCTTGTGGCAGACGTGCGCCGGAACGATCCGTGACGGTCACGCCGATGTAGCCAGTGCCCGGCGGCAGCGGAGGGAATACGTCCGGCTGCTCCGGCGCGAGCTCGAGGGGCAAGGCAGCGGCCATGCCGGAGAAGGGCGCCTGGTCGAATTGCCACGTGACTTCACCTCCCTCCAGCATCTTCAACGTGACCTTCTCCATCGAGGCAGGAACGAGCGCATCCGGAGAAGCGACGCCTGGTCCGTCGAGCAACATCTCTGTGCCCCGGTGCTCCACCGAGCGTCCAACGATTTCGAGCAGCTGCCAGAACAGAAGGCGGTGCGACAGCATGTAACTCGAGCGTGAGAAGGAGACAAAGAACTCCAGAAAGTGCCGCGGCGCGACGCCGTTTGCCTGGACAGGATCTACGCGCGTGTACCGAACGATCGCAAACCGCTGACCGCAGCTTATCTGCGGGAGCGGATACAGAAGCTCTGCCTCACGGTAGTGAACGCGGATGCCCCGCCGGCTGATCTGAACCCAGTGGCCGGCGTCAAGCGCGTGGGCCTGGCGCTCGAGACCCGGCATGTAGCAGCCCAGTATCTCCTTGGCTTCGAGGTCGTCTTCAACGGAGAGCGCCGCGCAGACGTCGTCGCGCAGCTTCTCGAGCTGGACGTTCGGCCGATCTATCCGCGACTGAAAGCGTGCGGAGCGCGAAGCGAGATCAAGGAGAGAGCAGGCCATCACTCTGTCGGCCGGCACGCCCAGGCCGCCCGCGTAGAGCTTCGCAAGATGCTCCGCAGCGGTCGGATCAGGAAAGGTTTCGAGCGCCGGGAGATTGAAGACGATGGGCTGCAGCAGCTCGGCCGCCTTCGCAAAGTCGCCTCGGTTGTAGGCGTCACGCCAGGGTTGCGCGGCCGCGCCCGTCGGGATCGCGAGCAGACACAGAATTGTAAGGACGATGATCGTGCAACGCACGGTGGCGCCCGCCTGCGAAAGTCGCGCCGATCAAAACGGCACGTCGATGCGAGCGCTCCAGCAGACTGGTCCCGTGGATCGACCAATTCAGGGGACAGCCACGTGTGGGGGGGAGTGGTACGAGGCTTTAGCCTCGTCTCGAGTGGCCCGAGGCTTCGGCGTTGCCTCGAGTTCACGGTTCCCACGAGCCGGGGAACTGCAAGAAGTCAATCAAGTCCTCCCGCGAATAGACCGTCGAGCCGAAGTGCGGATAGGCCTCGAGCCGGCTTACGAGGCCGGCCCTCACAGGATTCGCGACGATATACCTGATCACGGCCCCGGTCGCTTCGTTATCCCTGAGAACGTGCTCGTAGCCATCTGGTTGCCACAGGCGTTGCTTGCACCGCCTCGAAAAGTAATACCCGGAGAGTTGCTTCGCCCTGCGAATGAACGCGAGCAGGTCAGACGTGTCTGAAGTTCCCAATGCGACCAGGTGGACGTGGTCGGGCATGAAGCAGAAGGCGGGTATCTCAAACCCTGAATCCCTGGCAGCGCGCAGAAACTGCGACCAGATTAAAGAGACGACTTCTTCGTCCGTGAAGTGCTGCCGGCGCTGATGGGTCGCAAATGTTAGGAAATACCGGAGAGGACCGAGGTAGTTGAAATCGCGAAGATGTCCTGGGCGGCGGGGGAACACGCTCTGGCGAGCTGCAAGGAAGGATCCGCGACGAGGCTAAAGCCTCGTACCACAACGAGGCTAAAGCCTCGTGCCACAGCCTAGGAGTCCGTCCGAGTAATCGCCGTGATAATCACGACACCTTCCGCTGCGCGCTTATCAGGGCCGTCGTCGGTCTCGGCGATGGCCGCGTCGGTATGCCGGGCGTGCCCGAGCGCGAAGGGCGCTGCTGCCGCTCCTCAGACGCAGAGCCGATACAGCTTGAGAATGTTGTGCGTCGTGCACACCAACGACCATTCGCCCTGCACCTGCTCGAATCCACGCAACAAGAATTGCCGGAAGCCACGCGCGTGTTTGATTTGGCCAATCACCGGTTCGACAATCGCTTTGCGCGCGGCGTAGACGGCCGCCCCGGTCTTGGTCTGCAGCTTCCGGGTCATGCGATCAACGCGCGTGGCGCTCGTCGGCAGCGGGCCACGCGGACAGGGCCCAGACCGCTCGCCATGTTTCTGCTTCCGTGTCGCGATGTACGCATCGATCGTCGTGGCGGCGACCGCGGCCAGATTTTCGTCGGAGCAATACCCCGCATCCGCCAGCAGTTGCGTCGGCGTGTCGCCCGACTGCCGCTCGATCGTGGTAATCATCGGCATCAGCTGCTGCTTGTCGTTCGTGTCCTGGGTCACCGCCTGGCCCACGATCAATTGCAACTCGTCCACCGCGATTTGGGCGTTGTACGCCTGCACGAACCCGTCAGGACTGTGCATGATCCGCGACTCCGGATCCGTGAAGTTGTATTGCGCCTTCGGGTCAGGTTTCGCGGACTCGACCGGCTGGCCCGTGGCCGCGGCTTCCTCTTTGGCCCGCGCTTCCAGCGCCCGTTTCGCTTCGCGGATGCGCTTCAGTCGACTCTCCCGACGTTGCAGTTCCGGTGGCAGTTCGTCGCCCCGCTGATCCGGTCCGTACGCCGCCTCGTCCGCCGCATCAGCCGCCTCGGCCCGCGCGAGCAGCTGATTCACCTCGTCCCGCAACTGTTGCTGCTTGTCCCGCATGCGGCCGTAACTCATGGCCGTGTGCTTCGACGCGTTCGCTTTCACCTTACTCCCGTCGAGCGCCACTCGTCCGACGCGCGGCGCGCCCATCTCACGCGCCAGGCGCAGCACCTGCTCGAAGAAGCCTCGCAGCGGCGCAAGGTGCCGCTTGCGGAAATCCGCGATCGTCCGAAAGTCCGGCTGGTTCCCGGCGGCGAGCACCCGAAACGCCACGTCCTCGATAAGGCGGCGCTGGATCCGGCGCGACGAGAACACCCCAACGCAGTATCCGTACACCAGCACCTTCGTCAGCATCACCGGGTGGTACGGCGGGTAGCCACGCTCGTCGTCTTCGTAGACCCGCAGGATTGCCGACAGGTCCAACTGCTCGACCAGATCACTCACAAAGAACGCGAGATGGCCCTCCGGCAACCAGTCCCGCAGGCTCGGTGGTAACAGCAGATCCTGTTCGGGCACATACGGCCGGTACATCTTCGCCATCGCCCGCAGTGTAGTACATTTCGCCGCGAAGCCACCGGCGCAAAACAAGGCTCGCCGCCCCATGAGCATCCAATTCCGCCTCACGGTGATGAACTTCATGCAGTTCTTCGTGTGGGGTTCGTGGCTGATCTCGCTCGGCGCCTACATGATCGTCACGCTCGGCTTCTCGGGCAGCCAGGTCGGCAGCATCTACGCGACGATGGGCATCGGCTCGCTCTTCACGCCCGGAGTGATCGGAATCGTCGCGGACCGCTGGGTCAACGCGGAGCGCATGTACGGCATCTGCCACATGGCAGGCGCGGGCCTCCTGCTCTGGGCGTCCACTCTCGAGGAGTTCGACGCGCTCTACGTGAGCATGTTGTTGAACGCGATGGTCTACATGCCGACAATCGCGCTCAACAACACCGTGTCCTACCGGGTTCTGGAGCAGGCCGGCCTCAATGTCATCCGAACATTTCCGCCGATCCGAGTGTGGGGCACCGTCGGCTTCATCGCGGCGATGTGGATGGTGGATTTTGCGGGCTGGACCAAGAGCGCACTGCAGCTCTACGTCAGCGCGGGCGCCGCGCTCTTCCTTGGCTTCTACGCGTTCACGATGCCGAAGTGCCCACCGGCGAAGTCGGACGGCAGGCGTCGCCTGGTCTCGGCGCTCGGGCTCGACGCCTTCGTGCTGTTCCGGCGCCGGCAGATGCTCGTGTTCTTCCTCTTCGCGATGCTGCTGGGCGCGGCACTTCAAATCACCAACGCCTTCGGTGGCGCGTTCCTGGATGACTTCAAGACCGCATATCCAGGCACCTTCGGCGTCGAGCATCCGAACCTGCTGTTGTCGATTTCGCAGATCTCCGAGACGGTTTTCATCCTGACCATCCCGTTCTTCCTGCACCGCTTCGGGATCAAGAAGGTGATTTTGATCAGTATCTTTGCCTGGGTCTTCCGCTTCGGACTCTTCGCGGTCGGCGATCCGGGCGCGCGCCTCTGGATGCTGGTGCTCTCGATGATCATCTACGGGATGGCTTTCGACTTCTTCAACATCTCGGGCGCGCTGTTCGTGGACCATAAATCGGAATCGCGCATCCGCGCGAGCGCGCAGGGTCTCTTCATGATCATGACGAACGGCCTCGGCGCCTTCGTCGGCGGCATGGCGAGTGGCTGGGTCGTCGATCACTTCACGGCGAACGGCGTGAAGGACTGGCAGAGCATCTGGCTGACCTTCGCGGGCTATGCGCTGATCCTGGGCATCGTCTTCCCGCTGGTCTTCAAGTACCGGCACGACCCGGAAGAGATGGTACATATCTCGCCGGCGCACAGCGCCGGATAGGAATGTCAGAGCGATTACTCGGACACACTCCTAGGGCAACCTTCACTCGGGCAACGCGAGGGCAATCAACTCTGCCGGAATATTCGCCCCGCCGACCGGGACGACGATGAACTGGCGGCCGCGGGAGAGGTACGTCATCGGTGCGCCGGTCGCGTTGGTCGGCAGCTCGATCTGCGCGATGAGATCTCCAGTCTTTTTGTCGAACACAAAGAGCGCCGGATCCCGCGTTTCGAAGTCCGCCTGCACGCCGTTGCCGCGTGGCGACGGCCGGTTGCGCTCGTTGAGCCGCCGCGGCTCCTGCCCCACGAACAGCAGCGTCTTGGTGACGAGCGGCGCGCCGCGCACGGGCCATCCCAACCGCGGCAGGTTGAGGTTCTTCAGCGCGGGATGATCGCGCGGCCCGGCCCCGAGCGGCGACATCCAGGCGTGGTCGCCCGTGATCAGGTTGATTGCCGTCACGCGCCCGTAAGGTGGCTTCGTCAGCGGGAGGCCGCGGGGTCCCTCGGCGGCGGCGGGGGGACGGGCGGCGAACCGCAAGTCCGACCGCGCCGGGTCCGGCCGCGAGAGCGTGACGATGAACGGCGCGGTGATCGACGGCACGTAGAGCAGCCCGGTGTCCGGATCGAAGCCCGCCCCCGCCCAGTTTCCGCCGCCGACCCAGCCCGGCAGCATGATTGTCGTCCCCTCGACCGGCGGCGTAAAGAGCGGACCGTGATGATGCTTGCCGAGGATCGCGCCCGCTTCGGCGCGCAGCTCGGGCGTGAAGTCGATCAGATCGCTCTCGACGATTCCCTGGCGATCGAACGGCGCCGGCCGGGCCGGGAAGGGCTGCGTCGGCGACGCCCGTTCACCTTCGAGCGTTGACGCCGCGACCGCGCGCTCCTCGATCGGCCACAGCGGCTCACCCGTCACGCGATCGAAGACGAAGCAGAACGCCTGTTTAGTGATCTGCGCGACGATCTTCCGCGGGCGCCCGCCGATCGTAACGTCCGCCAGGACGGGCGCCGCCGGAAGATCGTAATCCCAGAGCCCATGGTGCGTCGTCTGGAAGTGCCAGACGCGCTCCCCGGTCTCGGCCCGGACCGCTACGAGGCTGTCTGCGTACAGGTTCGCGCCGGGGCGGTGGGCACCGTAGAAGTCGGACGTCGGCGTGCCGACAGGGAGGTACACGTAGCCAAGCGACTCGTCGGCGCTCATGATCGTCCAGACGTTCGTGTTCCCGGTCCGCTCGGCCGACCCATCCTCCCAGGTCTCCGCTCCAGCCTCGCCGCGCTCCGGGATGGTGTGAAACGTCCAGCGGAGCTTGCCGGTCCGCGCGTCGAAGCCGCGTACGTCGCCGGGCGCGCCCGCGCGACGCAGCGCCGGATCGAGCACCGACGATCCGACGATGACGACGCCGCGGCAGACGATCGGGGGAGAGGTGACGGAGTATTCGGCGCGATCGACCGGACGCCGCAGGCCGGCGGTGAGGTCGATGCGCCCGGCGTCGCCGAACGATGCGATCGGCCGTCCGGTTCGCGCGTCGAGCGCGATGAGGTATCCGTCGCCGGTGCCGAAGAAGAGACGTTCGGCGGGGTTCGGCCTGGCCTGAGAGGCCCGGCCCTCCACGGCGTCGTCGCGCCAGTAGGCGAGACCGCGGTTCACGAAGCCGAGGTTGACCGGCTGGCCCGCCTCGTATGCCTTCGGGTCATAGGTCCAGATTGTGCGCCCGGTCGCGGAGTCGATCGCCGCCGCCTGGCTGAGCGAGGTGACCGTATAGAGCCGGCCGCCGGCCATGACCGGCGTGGCCTCGTTCAGAAACGTGTGCAGCTCCGGGCGCGCGGCGAGCACGTCCTGGTCGATCGAGCGCCACCGCCACGCGACGCGCAGGCTGCGCACGTTTTCACGCGCAATCTGATCGAGCGGCGCGTACTTCGTGTTCGCCAGGTCGGCACCGTACGCGCGCCACTCGCCGATCGGCCGGTTGTTCGGTGCGATCGCGATCGAACCGAGAACCGCACCGAGAACGAGAACCGAGAACCACACCCAGAACCTTGAACGCTGAACCATGAACCTTTGTTATATATAATTGCTCGAAATTGTGGCGAAACAGAAGATCGTCGTCCTTTACGACCGGTGGGACGAACCGGAAGACGAAGGCGCGGCGACCTCCACGAAAGCACCGCTGACGCGCACGCTCGACAAGAAGGAGGTCGAGGACGAAGTCAAGGACGCGCTCGAAAAGCTCGGCCACGAGGCGGAACTGCACTGCCTCGACGGCAGCGTCAAGAGCCTGCATGCGCTCTCGCGCCTCGAGTGCGATCTCGTCTTCAACCTCTCCGAATCCTTCGGCGGCAACGACACCGCCGACGTCCTGATCGCCGGGTACCTCGACCTCCTGAACCGGCCGTACACCGGCGCCGGGGTTCACGGGCTGATGCTCGCGCAGGACAAGGCGACGGCGAAGAAGATCTTCGCGTTTCACGGGATCCATACGCCGGTCTTCGCGAAAGTGTTTCGCGGCCGCCTCGACTTCTCGCATCATCTCGAGTTCCCCGTCATCGTCAAGCCGGCGCGCGAGGACGGATCCATCGGCATCGAGTTCAACGCCGTCGTCAACTCGATCCGCGAGCTGATGGAGCGGATCGACTGGCTGCACCAGAACTTCGACTCGCCGGTGCTGATCGAGGAGTACGTCGAGGGG
>JBOGJB010000394.1:0-4679 GCA_050745085.1 Vicinamibacterales bacterium | reverse complement strand
TCGCACGGCGCGATCGTCGGCTTCGATCGTCGTGACGCGCGCCTCCGTGCGCACGACCGCACCGGCCGCCCGCGCCTCGCAGGCCAGCGCCGTGTCGAATGCGCCCCGATCGACGACCGCCGCGCTGACGTCATCGGCAGAGATCAGGACGGACCGCCCGGAGGCGGCGCGGAACGACGCCGCGCGCACGATAGAGAGGATCGTCCGACGCGGCAGGTCCAGCTCGTCGAACGCTTCGAGGCCCAGCAGCCCCGTGCAGTGCACGGGGTAGCCGATCTCGGCGTGCTCCTCGAGCACCGCGACGCCGTGACCCGCGCGCGCCAGCCCGCGCGCGGCCATCAGGCCGGCCGGGCCGCCTCCGATCACGACGACATCGTAGGCACCAGGCATCAGATTTTAGACCAATGCCGAATGCCAAATGCCGAATGCCGAATGCCAAAAGGGGCGCTCGCAACGCAGTGAGTGACTGTCGCAAGCGAAGTCCAGTTAGGCATCGGACATTGGGCCTTCGGCATCGACTAGTATTTCCGTCCGTCGTGTTCCCACGTTGCCCGGGCACTGATCCAGAACGAAAGCGCGATGAGGCGAACGTCCAGCCAGAGCGACCGCCGGCGCACGTAGAGCCGGTCGTACCGAAACTTGTGGCGCCGGGCCACGTCGCGCGGCGCGTAGATCTGCGCGAGGCCGGTGAGCCCGGGGCGGACGCTGGCGCGCTCGGCGTAGCCCGGGACCGCGTGAAGCGGCACGATCCGGCCGTTCCCCTCTCGCTCGATCTCGCCGGGCCGCAGCGCGCGCGGGCCGACGAAGCTCATGTCGCCGCGAAAGATGTTCCAGAGCTGTGGCAGCTCGTCCATCGCCGTCGCGCGGAGCGTGCGGCCGACCGCCGTCGCGCGCGGATCGTCCGGCACGGCCTGGACGGCGCCTGTCGCGGCCTCGGCGTTCGGAATCATCGATCGGAACTTCAGCGTGCGAAACCGGCGTCCCCCCAGGCCGACGCGGTCCTGCGCGAAGAACACGGGTCCGCGATCCTCCGCCTTGATGGCCGCGGCGATCGCCGCCCAGAGCGGCGCCGAGACGATCAGGCCGAGGCCGGAGAGGAGAACGTCAAACGCGCGCTTCATCGAGAGCGGCGATCGAGCCGTCGAGGACCTGCGCGTAGAGCGCGGTCGTCTGCGCCACCATCCGCGCGATCGTGAAGTCGGTCGAGACGCGCGCGCGTCCCTCGCGCCCCATTCTACTCCGCAGCTCCGGATCCGTGAGCAGGCGGACGATCGCCTCGCGCAGCGGCGGCACCTCGCCGGGACGTACGACGAGCCCGGTGCGCCCGTGCTGGTTGACCCAAGGCACGCCGGTCGGCACCGCCGTGCTCACGACCGGCTTCCCCGCCGCCATCGCTTCGAGCTGGACGAGCCCGAACGCTTCCGCGCGCGTCACCGACGGCAGGACGAAGAGATCGCACGCCTGATAGAGCGCGCTCATGCGGCGATCGTCCACGTCGCCGAGGAACACCGCGCGTCCGCCCAGACCGAGGTCCGCCGCCAGCTCCTCGAGCGCCGCACGCCGCGGCCCGTCGCCGACGAAGAGCGTCGTCGCCTCGACACCGACGAGCGCACGCAGCAGGACGTCGACCCCTTTGTAGTCCACCATCCGGCCCACAAAGAGCACGAGCGGGCCCGGATAGCGCTGCCGGATTGCTTCGGCCTCGGGCGCGGTGTCTGGCGCAGGCTCCAGCCGTGCAGCGTCCAGGCCGAATGGAATGACCACGCACTTGCCGAGGAATTCGCGAAGGGCGGCCGCCTGGTTTGCGAGCGACGGCGACGACACGATGATCCGCGACGCGCGCTTCAGCGCGAATCGGAGGAATGGGCGATAGAAGAGGTTGTAGCGCCACTTCGGCCGCACGACCTCGCTGTGGAACCAGACGAGCAGCGGCGCGCGGGGCCGCACGAGGAAGTACGATGCGAGCGCGATCGGATTCGGCTCGTGGATGACGATGACGTCCTTCTGCGCCCGCGCGAGCCAGAGCGGAAACGAGGGGCAGACCTGAACCGCGCCGACCCGTCCGAAACTCCCCACGCGCGTGATCGGCACGCCGTTGAGCGACTCGTGCGCCGTCCGCGAGCTGGCGGTGTGGGCGACGAGCACGCGGCTGTCCGCCTTCTCGCGCTCCCCTTCACAGAGGAGCTGGAGCATCCGCTCCATGCCGCCGCTGACCGGCGGGTAGAACTTTCCGACGTGCAGGACTTTCATCCGCCTCCTCCGGTGCCAGCCGGCACGCGACCGGCGAGCTCGTCGTAGATGTCAATCATGCGCTGCGCGTACGCGTCCCACGTGAAGCGCGCCGCGCGCGCGAGGCCCGCCTCGCGTCGCGCTTCCCAGGTGGCCGGCGCGCGCGCGCTCTCTCCCGTGAGTGCGATCACCGCGTCCACCCACTCGTGATCGTTCCCGGCCGCGCAGTAGGTGGCGGCGTGCCCGCCCGCCTCGCGCAGCGCCGGCACGTCGCTCGCGACCACGACGGCGCCGCAGGCCATCGCCTCGACGACCGGCAGCCCGAACCCTTCGCGGAGCGACGGCAGCAGGACGAGCCGGGCACGCCGGTACAGCTCCGCCAGGATCGCGCGCGGCTGGAACGGCAGGTCGATGACGGCGTCGCTCACGCCGAGCCGGACCGCGAGCGCGCGTTGATCCGAGGTCAGAGGACCGCCGACGCGCAGCAGGCGCACCGGATGCCGGCTGCGCACTCCCGCAACGACGCGCAGCATCAACTCGATGTTCTTGCGAGGGATCGTGCTGCCGACGTGCAGCAGGTCGATCGTTCCGGCGGCAGGCTGGCCGAGGATCGCCGAGACGGCCGCCTCGACCTGCGCGTCGGGCACGGCCGAGAAGTCGGGATGCACGCCGTTCGGCACGACCGCGAGCCGCTCCGCAGGCACCAGCTGGTGCGCGACAATGTCGTCGCGCGTCGCGGCGCTGTCGCACGTCACGCGCGCCGCGAGGCGGAAGCCGTCGAGGATGCGGCGCGTCATCGCGCGGAATGTCACGGAACGCGGCTCCGCCGACGGCTGGAGCACGCTGCGGAAGGTATCGAGGTCATGGCAGGTGACCACCGTCCGCTCCGGTGGCAGCTCGTGCACGAGATGCGCGTAACTGTGATCGACGACGTGAAAGAGGTCGAAGCCCTCACGCTCGGCGCGCAGCCACCGTGGATAGTCACGAAGCCTGTTCGTGAACCGATCGAGCGTGAAGGCGGCGCGCGCGCCCCCCGCCAGCGGCACCGCCGTCGCGCGGCGGCGGAACGCCGGCTGAAGCCGGACGGCTTCGACGTCGCGCCCCTGTCGGCCGAGACGCTCAACGAGCATCTCGGCGACCAAGTCCATGCTCGGCCAGCGCTCCTCGGCCAGATCGCAAACGATCCCAACGCGGAGCGTCATGCGCGTCTTCCGGCCATGTGACTCACGCGCAACTCCTCAAAAAACGCCAGATGCTCCGCCGCCACTCGCGGCCACGCGAAGCGCTCCGCACGAGCGCGACCCCGATGCGCCAGCCGCGAGCGCCGCCCCTCGTCCTCGAGCAGCGAAGCAATCGTAGACGACCACGCGGCGGCGTCCGCCTCCGGCAGCAGCACGCCGGCGTCGCCGACGACATGCGGGATCTCGCCGCTGCTGCTCGCCACGACGGGCACTCCGCAGGCGAACGCCTCGACCAGCATCCGGCCGAACTGCTCGCGCCACCGCGGCGTCGTCTGGCTCGGCGCGCAGAGCAGGTCCATCGCGTTGAGATGGGCGGGCACGTCGTCGTGCGTGACGTCCGTAGCAATCCTGACGCGGTCGCCGTGGCGCCGGGCCCAGGCGCGCAGCTCGGACTCGAGCGGCCCACCGCCGACGAAGAGCGCGCGCCAGGGCCGGCGCACCCCGTCGAGCGCGGCGGTCAGCACGCGCGGCCCTTTCTCCGGGACGAACCGGCCCAGAAATCCGATCACAGGTGCATCGTCCCCTGCCCATCCAAGCGCGGCGCGCGTGCGCAGCCTCGCCTCGTCGTCGGGCTTGAACAGACTCGGATCGACGCCGGGCGGAATCACGCGATGCGGCCGCTCCGCATAGCCGGGCCTCGAGCCGAGCGCCCCTTCGGCTGTGTGGCCGAAGGCGATCCAGCCGTCCGCGCGCCGCATGGCGGTGCGCTCGAACCAGCGGAGCGGCGGCGGATAGCGTTTGGGGATGTTTTGGAACGTCGCGAACACGAGCCTGACCGACGGACGTGCCCATCGCGCGACCTGCGCCGCGGCGAGCACGTATGGTTCTTCCCAACAATGGACGACGTCCCAGTCGTCGTCGAGGAGCCGCCGCAGCTCGGGACCGTAGCTCATGACGTGCGGCCAGCGGGAGCGCCGCACGCCGACCGGCACGATCGAACACCGCTCGCCCGCGCCGCGTTCGAGCACGATCCGTCCGAGGTCGCCCGCGTAGGTCTTCGGCGCCGCGGCGACCACCTCCCAGTCCCCCGCGCTCGCCATCTCGTCCGCCAGCCGTCGGTTGAGCCCGACGACGTACGAGTGGGAGATCGTCAGCAGCCGGGCCCCTCTCACGCGCCTCCCACGGGCGTCGTGCGCTCGAACAGGTGCGCGTTCTGGGCGTACCACGGAGGAAGGTCGATGGTGCGCAGCCGCGCGCGCAGGTCTGCAT
>JBOGJB010000393.1:0-7780 GCA_050745085.1 Vicinamibacterales bacterium | reverse complement strand
CTCCAGACCCATCTGGCGCTGGCCGAGCGGTGGTTCGGCCGCCGCGATCGGGCGCGCGCGCTGTTGGACGACATCGTCGATCGGCTGCCCGAGCGGGGACTGCCGCCGCACATGCCGTCGGCCCTCGCGCTGCTCGGCGACGTTGATCGCGCGCGGCGCCTCATGAAAGCGATGGCGGACGATCAGCCGAAGGCCACGCTGCTCCAGGGCTTCGGGCTGCCGTACGCCAGGGCCGTCATCGCCCTCGGCGAGGATCGGCCGCGGGAGGCGCTCGATGCGCTCGGCCCGGCGGAGCCGTTCGATCGCGCGCAGCCGGCGATCCCGCTGCACCGCGGGCTCGCGTATCTGCGCCTGGGCGATCCACGCGCGGCCGCCGCTCAGTTCCGGCGCGCGCTCGAGCGCAAATACCCGTTTCCAGCCATGTGGTACCGGCCTGTCGCGCAGGTCTCGCTCGCCAGGGCGCTGGCGGCGTCGGGCGACACGGCCGGCGCGCGCCAGGCGTATACCGAGTTCTTCGAGCTGTGGACGAAGGCGGATCCGGATGTCCCGCTGCTCGTCGAGGCGCGCGCCGAATTCGCGGCGCTCACCTCGTCGACTTCATCGCCGTAGCGCAGCCGGAGCGCATAGAACCCGTCCGAACCCGGCGCAAGCCCGCCTCGTCAGGAAACACGGCAGGAGGCCTGTTTCCTGATGCGGAAGGTGCGACAGCGACTTCGGCGTCTACGACTGGATCCCTTACCCCGATAACCCGGTTCCCGATGAATCGGATGACACGGCCAGATGGGTCGATCCGCCAAGATCCGATCGGGTTAACTGATCAGCCGCGAGGAAAGAGGGAGTCGACCGGCCGGCGCCGATGCGGCCGCGAAGACGCCGAAGGCGGAGACGGCGGCGATGCTGGCAACGAAGTACCGCGACCGTGAGGCTGCGGCATTGCGCGGATCGGCCGGGCGCCGGTAGCGCCCCGGCGGCACCTTTAGGGCGTCACCACCGGACATGGCGTGGCGCCCGTCGTGACGCAGGTGATGCGCCCCTGGATCGACGGGTTGATCGGCGCGTGCGCCGCCACGTAGTCCGCCACGAGCTGGTCCAGCATGTCGCGCGTCACGGCGCGGCTTCTGAAGTCCGGATACCCGTCGCCCCCCGCCAGCGTGAAGTCGTTCTCGACCAGCGAGTACACCGAGCCTGCTGTGAAGTCGATAGGCGTCGCGGTGCACGTGCCGCTCGCGTCGGCTAACACGCCGCTGACGATGCGGCTGCCCGCGGGCGCCGAGATGTCATATGTGAAACAGAGGCCCGAGACCTGGGGGAAACGGCCGTTCGCCGACGGCATCGCCGACACGCCGTTGTCCAGTATCGTCTTCAGCTCCGCCCCGTTCACATGCAGCGTCGTGGCGATGTTGAAGAACGGGAGGACACCCAGCACCTGGCCGCGCGTGATCGGGAACGGCGGCGGTGTGTACGGCGGGCAGAAGTCCAACGGCAGATCGGTGGTCGGACACGTGAGATCGGCGCGAAGGCCGCCGCTGTTCACGAACGCGACGTCCGCGCCGTACGCCGCCCGCATCGAATCCGCAACGACGTTCCCGACCAGCGACTCGCACGTTCGGCCGGCCGCGTTACCGCACGCATCCGCGCGTGGGATGAAGACGGTGGAGTCTCCGACCAGGATGCTGAGGATGGGCGCCAGCAGGTCGCGGTACGACTGCACGAGCGCAGCCACCTCCGCATCGGGTGTGACGGCATTGCTGAGCGGCGTGACGAACGCGTTCGAGCGGTCCATGATGTGGCCGTTGCCTGGATCGACCTGCAGCGTGGTGCGCGAGTACGTCCGCCCCTTGCTGCGGTTCTCGACGACGAGCGCGTTGTTGTGGAGGCCGCTGTACTCGATGTCGGTATGGTCGCCGAAGATCACGTCGAAGCCGCCGACGGCGTTCGCGAAGTCGATGAGCGGGCCGCTCGCGGCGCCGGTCGCGGCGTCGATGCTCGTGACGCCCAGGTGCGTCAACGCGACGAACACCTTCGCGCCGTCGCGCCGCGCCCGGGCGCGCGCCTTGTTCGCGGCGGGCACGGGATCGGTGACAACGATCGGGCCGAAGTTGCCGGGCCGGACGAGCGTCGGCGCCTCTGGGTTCGTGATGCCGATTGCGGCGATCTTCACGCCGGCGACCTCGAATATGCGGTAGGGCGCGACGCCGCTGAGATTGCCTTCGAGATTCGCGAGGTTCGCCGAGACGTAGGCGAACGGCTGCCCGGGCTGCGCGGCCGGGTCCGCGGCCGCAAGGTCGATCATCGACTGCAGGTGCGCGAGGCCGCGGTCGAAGTTGTGGTTGCCGAACGTGTCGGCGTCGAAGCGCATCAGCCGCATCGCGAGCACCGCGGGCTCTTCGTCGAAGAACCCGGAGATGGGGGGCGACGCGCCGTAGGCGTCGCCGGCCGTGAAGGTGAGCGTGTTCGGGTTCGCGGCGCGCTCGGCCTCGAAGTAGGCGGCGAGCGTGGCGGCGCCGCCCACGCTTCCGAGCCCCGCGACCGAGAGCGAATCGAGCTGTGCGTGCCAGTCCGAGACGTCCAGGATCTGGATCGTGACCGGCGGCCGGCTGGCTGCGCCGGGACCGGCCACGAAGGCGGCGCACGCGAGCGCGGCGGCGAGGCCGAAGCCGGTGGCGAGCTGTGTTCTGCGCGATGCGGAGCGCGGCATGGACCCTCCTCGGAAGCGGACCTGGTCACGTCGCGGCGCAGAGAGCCGGCGCCGACGTGGAAAGAAGCGCGAGGATAAATCAGCCGCGGCGGCGGTGCAAGAGTTAGGTCCACATCTGACACCTGCTCGGCTGAGGCACCCTAGATCTGGCCATGGCTGATCTGATCATCGGGCCATGTCATCAGGTGATCGGGGAATCTCTCTATGGCCCGATGGCCTGATCGCCCATGGCTCGATGCGCGCGTTCGCACGGACCTCGTCGCAACCCGCAGCGACGCACCAGGCACTTCCGCAAGGCCCGAGGCCCGAGGCACTCCCCGAGGCACGAGGCCCAAGGCCCGAGGCACTCGAAAGAGGTTATCGACCTTCTATCACGCTCAGCGGCGATTGGGTCGGAACGACTCGGGTCAGCTCGAAGCCGGCGCGGCGGAAGAGCGACGCGAACTCCGCCTCGGTGCGTTCGCGCCCGCCGGGCATCAGCAGCATCTCGATGTCGATCAGCTTGCCGAAGTCCGGCGCGTTGCCCGGCTGCAGCACCGACTCGAGCAGGATGACGCGCCCGCCCGGCCTCATGGCCTTCCGGATGTTCCGCAGGATCGTCAGCGCCCGGTCGCCGTCCCAGTCGTGGATGATGTGCTTCATGACGTAGGCGTCGCCGCCTTCGGGCACCGCCTCGAAGAAGTCGATCGACGCCGTCTTGCAGCGGGCCTCGAGCCCGGCCTCGCGGATCCGCGGGATCGCGCCGGCGATGACGTGCTCCAGATCGGCCAGCACGCCGCGCATCGACGGATACCGCTGCAGGATCGAGATGAGCACCTGGCCATGGCCGCCCGCGACGTCGACCAGCGTGTCGATCCCGCTGAAATCGTACACGTCGAGCGCCGCGGCGATGACCACCGCGCTGAACGCCGTCATCGCGTTGTTGAACACATCGGACAGCTCGCGGTCCCGCGCGAAATACTCGAAGACGGGCATCCCCGGCGTCTTCTCGACGGCGGGCCGGCCGGTCGTCACCGAATACATGGCGTCGGCGTAGACGCGGAGGTGAAACGGGTCCGCCATCCACAGGGTCATGTCGTGGACCGAGCCCGGGATGCCGGTTCGCATCGTCGACGACGCGGCGTTGTTCGCGAAGTGGCGGGGCGACGTCTCCTCGAAAACGCCGGCGCTGGCGAGCAGACGCAGGATGCGATAGAGCGCATCCTCGTTCGCGCCTGCTTCCCGCGCCAGATCAGCGACCGGCCGCGGACCGGCCGCGAGGCGATCGGCAATGCGGAGCTTCACCGCTGCGTACAGCGCGGTCGAGGCGATGTAGCCGGTGGCAATCCGAAAGACGTGCTGCGACGCCTCCATGTCCGGCGGCGCGGTCGGAGTCGACACGACAGGATCCAAGTGGCCCTCCTCTAGCGGCTCTGTTAGCCGCGGTCGCTCAGGATTATTTCATGGCTCCTCGAGAATCGGCGCGCGCCGCTACTCGGATCGAAGTACCACTACAGGATTGACACGTGTCGCGCGCCCTGTACACCTCCATGCCGCCTGCGCCCAGGGGGGAAGCCACTCTATCGCAATCTCTTTGAAGGCAAGGGTTCTAATTGCGGTTCAAGGTTCAGGAACAACGTTCCGGCCCTGGCACACGTCTAACCGTCGAACCGTGAACCTTGAAGCGAACCTTGAACCGGACCTTGAACCATGAACCCTGAACGGCCTCTTGAACCTTGAACCCAGCACCTCGAACCGTGTAGGTTCTGAACATGTTCTTGAAAGATTTCTTGTTCGCGATCCGCACGTTACGCCGCAGTCCAGTCTTTACGCTCGCTGCAGCGCTGACGATTGCGTTGGGCATCGGCGCGAGCACGGCCATCTTCAGCGTCGCGAATGCCGTCCTGCTGCGGCCGCTTCCTTACAAGGATCCCGAGCGCCTCGTCGTCATGTATATGGACCTGCGCGCCCGCAACAGCCTCGGGATGCCGCTCTCGAACGAGAACTACGTTGACATCCGCGATGGCTCGAGAGGCTCGTTCGAGGACATGGCCGCCTTCAGGACGGGACGTCAGGTGCTTCTCGGCGCGGACGGCACTCCGGAGCAGATTCGGCTCGCGGTCGTCACGATCAATTTCTTTCGGCTGATGGGCGCGACGATCGCACTCGGCCGCGATTTCGAGGAGGCGGACGGCCTGCCGCAGCCGCAGCAGCCGTTGCCCCAGGCGGGCGGCGCGCCGGCCCCTCAGGGCCCGCCGCCTTTGCCGGCCGTGGCGGTCCTGAGCCACGAGTACTGGCAGCGGCGCTACGGCGGCGATCTGAAGGTCCTCGGCCAGCGCCTGCCCAGCGGGCCGCGCCCCGAGATCGTCGGCGTGCTGTCGCCGGGGTTCGAGCTGCTGTTTCCGCCCGGCACCAACGTGGAGCAGAAGCCGGACATCTGGATCGCGAACCGTCTGAGCTACAACAACGCGAACAGGCACCAGTTCGGACTCCGGCCGGTCGGGCGGTTGAAGCCGGGCGCCGCCCTCGCGCGCGCGCAGGAGGAAGTGGAGGCCGTCGCGGCCAAAATCCGCAATGACAATCCCGTATCCAAGGGCTCGGGCTTCTACGCGCGGCTCGAGCCGATGCACAAAACGCTCGTCGACGAGGTCCGTCCCGCGATCCTGGCGCTGATGGGCGCGGTGATCTTCCTGCTGCTGATCGCCTGCGCGAACGTCGCGAACCTCCTGCTGGTGCGCGCGTCGCTCCGTGAGCCGGAGCTGGCCGTGCGCGCCGCGCTCGGCGCCGGCCGCTGGCGCGTCGTCCGGCAGATGCTGGCCGAGGCGTTCCTGCTTACGGCGCTCGGCGCCGTCGCCGGTGTCGCCCTCGCGTGGATTGGGATCCGCCAGCTGCTCGCGATCGCTCCTGCGAATCTCCCGCGCCTCGATTCGATCCACATCGATCCGATCGTCCTTGCCTTCACCGCGGTCATCGCCCTGGCGTGCGCTTTCATCTTTGGGATGGTGCCGGCCTGGAGCGCCTTCCGGATGGACCTCATGAACGCGCTGGGCAGCGGCGCCCGCACGGCGGGATTGCGGGGCGGCGGCCGCATGTTCCGGAACGCCGTCGTCGTTATCGAAGTGGCGCTCTGCTTCGTGCTCCTCGTCGGATCGGGGCTGATGTTCCGCAGCTTCCTCGAGCTGCAGCGCATCGATCCCGGATTCGATCCGCGCGGCCTGTTGACGTTTCAGCTCCTGGGCGGCCGCGGCGGACCGCCTCCGCAGCGCGCCGCGACCGGCCGTCAGCTCGCGGACCGGCTGCGCGCGATTCCGGGCGTCCAGAGCGTCACGGCATCTTTTCCCTTTCCGCTCGCCGGGAACTTCAGCACCATCCGGTGGGGCCTGGAAGAGGCCCTCGCCGACACCTCGAAGTACCAGGCGGTGGACTGGCAGCTCGTGCGCCCGGGGTACTTCGAGACTATGCGAACGCCGCTCCTCTTCGGCCGCACGTTCACGGAGGCCGACAACGATCCGAAGCGCAATCTCGTCGTCGTCGATCCGGTCCTGGCGGCGAAGGCGTTTCCGAACCAGCCTGCCGTGGGCAAGCGCATTCTCATCCGCATCCGCACGCCGGAGCCCGAATGGGTGGAGATCATCGGCGTCGTCGGCCACCAGCGCGTGACGTCGCTCGCCGACCCTGGACGCGAGCAGGTCTACTTCGCGGAGGGGTTCCTCGGCTTCGGCGCGAACAGGTGGGCCGTTCGGACTGCCGGTGATCCATCGGAGATCGCGGGCGCGGTGCGCGCGGCCATCGCGCAGGTCGATCCGCAGTTCCTCGTCACCGAACTGCAGCCGATGGACACGCTCGTTTGGCGCGCCCAGGCAGGCACGCGGTTCTCGCTCATGCTCATCGGCGTGTTCGCGGTGATGGCGGCGCTGCTGGTGTCGGTGGGGCTCTACGGCGTGCTGTCGACGGTCGTGCGGCAGCGCACGGCCGAAATCGGCGTCCGCATGGCGCTCGGCGCTTCGCCGGGCCGCATTCTTCGCTTTGTCGTCAGCCACGGCCTGCGCCTGAGCGCGGCCGGCATCTTTGTCGGGCTGCTCGCCGCGCTGGCGCTCACGCGCGGAATGACGACGATGCTGGTCGGGGTGAGGCCGACCGATCCGGTCACGTTCGGCGCGATGGGGGCGGTGTTCTTCCTGATTGCCGCCGTGTCGTCGTGGCTGCCTGCGCGCCGCGCCGCCGGCCTCGATCCAACAGCCGCGCTCCGCGAGGGATAAAGCCATCCGTGCACATCGTGTGCGTCGGCGACTGCGGCGTCGATCGGTACGTCGCGCTGGGTGTCGAACGGCCCGGCGGCATCACGTTCAACGTAGCGGCCAACGCCCGCAGGTCGTTTCCGCCCGACGCGCGAATCACGATCGTGACGGCGATCGGCATTGACCCGGAGGCCGAGCTGGTCGAGCGCGCCATCGCGCGCGTGGATCCGGACGCCTGCGTCACCCGCTTGGCCGGAGCGACGCCGGTCCAGTACATCGCCATTGAGCCGTCGGGCGAGAAGCGATTCTTGAAATACGACCCTGGCGTGCTGACCGAGCTCAGGATCGGTCCGCGCGAGCGCAAGATCATCGCCGGGAGCGATCTGCTCGTCACGACCGTCTTCGCGCAAGTCGAGGGGCTCTTCGACTCGGTGATGGCGGCTCCGTCGGCGGGTTTGCGCGTTGTGGACTTCACGGACCTGTCCGACGGGGACGGCGTGGGGCTGGTCTCGCGCTACGCGGATCGCTTCGACGTCGGGTTCTTCGGTCTGCGCGCGGACCAGACGTCGCTCATCGACGCCCTCGAAACGATCGCCGTGGCCCGAGGCCGCCTGTTCGTCGTCACGCTCGGTCCGGATGGAAGCCTCGCGGTCGGAGGGCCGAGGCGCGTCGCCGCACGCGCCGTCGCCGTCAATCGTATCGCCGACACGACAGGCGCCGGCGACAGCTTTGCTGCCGGCTTTCTGGCCGAGTATTGCGCGAGCCGCGACGTCCGACGCAGCCTGGAGCGCGGCGCCGCCGAGGCCGCGCGAACAATCCAGCATCTCGGCGCGACCGCGAACGCAGACGGTAGGGACTAGGGACT
>JBOGJB010000392.1:0-2541 GCA_050745085.1 Vicinamibacterales bacterium | reverse complement strand
TGCCTGAACAGGACCGGTCCGATCAACTCGTGGATCACGATCAGGGCAACCAGCAGCATCTGGATCTGGCCGCCCCAGCCGGGAAACTCCGCGGCAACCACCGAGGCGA
Organism: Vicinamibacterales bacterium; assembly: GCA_050745085.1. Taxonomy (GTDB): domain Bacteria; phylum Acidobacteriota; class Vicinamibacteria; order Vicinamibacterales; family 2-12-FULL-66-21; genus DATAEE01. Next base: position 2,432 of record JBOGJB010000392.1, on the reverse strand, counting down.
GTCCGAGCGTCACGCCCGCCTGCGAGATCAGTCCGGTCCAGGCGTACCTGGCCGTGGAACGCTCGACATCCACGAACCTGATCCCCGCGTGCACGCCGAAACGAATGAGCAACATTCGGGCGGCGGCCAGGCCGACGGCGACCAAGCCAAGCGCGGCGAGCACCTCCAGCCGGAGCGACGTGCCGACCGCGACGAAGAAAACCACGAGCACCGGCAGCGCGCCGCGTTGAACCGCGGCCTTGAGCGCATCGCCCTGTGCGACGGCGAGGTTCTCGATCACGATGCCGGCCGCCATCGCGGCGAGCAGCGGCTCGAGCCCCCGGGTCATGCCGACCTGGCTGAGCAGCGTGCAGACGGCGATCAGCACGAGCGTGACCTCGCGCCCGACGTACCGCAGGTAGAGCGCGAAGAGCGCGCCGACGAGGCTGCCGAAGGCCACCGCGCCGCCGATCTCCCACGCGAGCCGCACGAGGACGTTGACGTCCTCGCCGGATGCGTCGCCGAACACCGTCCGCGCAAGCTGCATCGACAGCGAGAAGAGCACGAGCAGGACGAGGTCGGCGAACACCACGGTCGCGAGCACGAGATCGCTCAGCCTCCCGCGGGCCCCCGTCTCGGCCATGACGGCCGCCGTCATCGTCGGCGAGAAGCTGACGACAATGATCACGAGGAGGACGGCCATTGCGAGCTTCGACAGGCCGGCGGCGTCCGCGGCCACGGGCAGCCACGGCCACGCGAGCCAGACGAGAGCGAACAAGCCCGCCACCGCAATGGCGATCGTCGTGAGAGTCAGTCGCGCTATCCCGGCCAGCCGCCGCCCCAGACGCTCGAGGTTGAGGGTGAGCCCGGCGATGAGCGCAATGAGCGTCGTCGCGATGCCAGTGATCGCCTGGAGCTGGCGGGCCATCGGCTCGGTGATGAGGTTCGCGAGATACGGGCCGACCACCAGACCGAACAACAGGTAACCGGTCAGACGCGGCAGGCGGAAGCGGCGGAGCACGTCGCCTGCCACCGACGCGACGACCAGCGTGAAGCCAAGCGCGAGGGCGGTGCTCCGCGGTTCGGGACCCGTCGCGCCTATCTGCCGGACCCACACGACGGCCGCGACGACGAGCCCGACCGCGAGGGTGCGTCTCATGACGGCGTGTCCCGCGGGTGCACGAGGAGAGAGATCAGCGCCGATCCGAAGGATCCGGCGACCGCGACCGCCAGCACGATCCCGGCGCGATCCGGACCGCCGGCCTGGAGCGCATTCAGTCCGAACGCGACGGCAATCACCCCGGGCGAGACGAGGTACAGTCCAAGGCGCGCCGGCAGGTCGCGCCCCGCGATGCGGCGGGCGATCCACCCGCCCGCCATCTTGCCGGCAATCCTGAAGAGCAGATAGACCGACACCAGCAGCGCAAGATCCGGCGAGACGTTGACGCGGGCGCCGGCTACCAGGAGCAGCAGGACCACCAGCGGATGCTGCACGTGACGCACGTCGCGTCCGAGGCGCTCCCGCCCGGGGCCGCCGGCCGCGTTCCACAGCGCGCCCGCGACGAGTCCGGCGAGGAGCGCCGAGAGCGACAGGTACTCCACGGTGCCGCCCAGAAGGAGCAGCGTGCCCACCGCGAAGACGCGCTGCTCGCTCTCGGAGGCCGCCTGGGACACGAGCAGCCACCCGGCGAACGCGATGATGAGCGCGATGATCGCAGACTGCGCCGTGAGCCAGCTCACGGCGGCCGGCTCACTCTCACGGAGCGACGCGAGCGCCACCGCGCCGATCACGATCGGCAGCACATCGTCGAGATCGCCCATCCGCGCCGCCTGCATGCCGGGTCGATCCGGACCTTCGATCGCTGTCGTCGACGACGACGCGGCGCAGACGCCGATCAGGAGCGCGATGAGCCATGGCGCCAGGCCCGCGTCGACAGGCGCCAGCCGCAGCGCGAGCAGCGCGAGCAGCACGCCGGCGCCGACGAGCGTCACGGTGAGCGCCGCCTCGACGCTGGCCGCCGCGAGCAGGCGGCCTTCGTGCGGCCGTCGCGCATCCAGTCCGAGGCCAACGAAGACGCCGAGCGTCGCAACCGCCACCGACACCGCCGGGTCCAGGTACGCCAGGACGATGGGGGAGAGCAGCCCGAGGCCGTGCGGCCCCAGCGCTACACCCAGCGGGAGGAGCACGAGGCCTGGTACCGGCGTCGGCGACAATCCGAGCGCCAGCCTGATTCCCGTCCATCGTCGGCGGCCGCCGCGCCCGGCGTCCGGTACGTAGCCGAGCCGTGCGTCCAGAGGATCCGGGATCACTTCTTTTCAAGCGCCAGCACGTGGTGAGCATCGCCGCGGGTGATCGTCACGAGAAGCGGGCGGCCCTCCGGCACCGCGGCGAATGCCCGCGTCACCTGCGGCGCCGTGGGCGTCTGGATCTCACCGATGGCCACGATCACATC
>JBOGJB010000391.1:0-4839 GCA_050745085.1 Vicinamibacterales bacterium | reverse complement strand
GTGGTTCGCGCGCCGCGGCTTGCCGGCACTGCGCAGGCCGACACCGCGGCTGCGCCGACCGCCGCGACCGATCCGATGAAGTCCCGGCGCCCGATGTCCGGTTTCTTTGTCTTCATGAAATCTTGCTCCGGCTTGTCGAGTCCGCGTGTAGGCGACCCGCGACGGAGGTAGTATACGACCCCTAGGAGCCGCACTATGCAGGATCGCCGCACTTTCCTCACCTCGCTCGCCGCGGGTGTGCTGGCCGCAACTCATCCGTCCCACGCGCAACCCGGAAGCGGCGCTTCAGGCGGGATACGGAAGGCGGTGCTCATCTCGATGCTGCCCAAGGAGCTCCCGTACGCTCAGCAGTTCGCCCTCGCGCGCGAGGTGGGCTTCGAGGGCATCGAGATGCGGACGATCGCCAAGGCCGAGGAGGCTGCGGAAATCCGGGAAGCCTCGCAAAAAACGGGGCTGCGAATCCACTCTGTGATGAACGCCGATCACTGGCGCTTCCCGTTGTCGAGCGCCGATCCGCAGGTGGTGAGCCAATGCGTCGCCGGCATGGAGACGTCGCTCAGGAACGCCGCGTTGTGGGGGGCCGATGCGGTCCTGCTCGTCCCGGCCGTCGTCGACGCCACGACGTCGTACCGGCAGGCGTGGGAGCGATCGCAGCGGCTGATCAAGGAGCGGCTGCTGCCGCTCGCGCGCGATCTGAAGGTAATCATCGCGGTGGAGGAGGTCTGGAACAAGTTTCTCCTGAGCCCGCTGGAGTTCGCGCGCTACGTCGACGAGCTCGATTCGCCGTGGGCCAGGGCGTACTTCGACGTCGGCAACGTGGTGATCTATGCGTTCCCGCAGGATTGGATCCGCACCCTCGGCAAGCGGATCGTCAAGGTGCACTTGAAGGACTTCCAGTTCGACCGCCCGAATGGCCGCTTCACGTGGAAGAACCTGGGCGAAGGAGACATCGACTGGCCGGAGGTGCGGCGAGCCTTCGCGGAGATTGACTATCGCGGCTTCGTGACGACGGAGATCCCCGGCGGCCCGGCCGACTACCTGAAGGACGTCATCGCGCGCGTCGATCGGTTTCTCGCGGGGGAAAAGCCGGTTGGAGGGACTGTTCAGGTATTCACCCGTTTCATTTTCTCGGGGTCCCATCTGATCGGCCGTCCCTCGAAGTAGCTGTGGTTCGCGAGCACCGCGGGTCCGCCCGCGCGCAGGCCGAAGGCCGCGTCCTCGATCACCGGCTGGCGCGATCGGACTGCGTTGAAGAACACTCTGAAGTGCTCGACCGAGTCGCTGTATCCCTGCGGCGCCGCGTACACCTCTTCGCCGCCCGTCCGCAGCTCCGGCTGCTCCGGATACTGCGCGCGATAGGTCTTGAGGAACTCCTCCTCCATCGCCTTCGGAAAGGTGTCGGCGCTGTGGCCGGGCTCCTTGGAGCGGTTCCGGCGGGCCAGCGCCACCGAGCCGCCTCCAATCGTGAGGACGCCGTCGGGGCCGACGAAGCGGAACGCCTGACTCTCGCCCGCGCCGTCGGCGAAGTTCACCTTCAGCATCAGCGTGTGCGCAGGGTGGGTCGACGTCTTCGGGTAGTCGAACAGCGCGAGCATGACGTCAGGAACGTCGCGGCCGTCCTTCCAATAGCGAATGCCGCCGGTGGCCATGATGCGCGTGGGTCCGAGCGAGTCGAGCACGAAGTGGATTCCCGTGAATAGATGGACGAAGAGATCGCCGGGAATGCCCGTGCCGTAGTCGCGGTAGTTGCGCCAGCGGAACAGACGCACCGGCTCGAACGGCCGCCTCGGCGCGTCCCCCAGGAAGCGATTCCAGTCGATCGTCTGAGGTGATGCGTCGGGCGGAATCGAGTACTGCCACGCGCCCTGGGACGAGTTGCGGTTGATCCAGGCCTCGACGAGGTTCAGCTCGCCGATCGAGCCCGCGCGGAACAGGTCCCGGGCCTTCGCGTAGACGATCGAGCTGACGCGCTGGCTGCCGACCTCCACGATCCGCTTCGTCCGGCGCTCGGTTTCGATCACGTCGAGCCCGTCCCCAGGGTCCTGCACCATGGGCTTCTCGACGTACACGTCCTTGCCCGCTTTCATGGCGTCGATCGCCACGCGGGCGTGCCAATGATCCGGCGTCGCGATAATCACGGCGTCGACGTCGGGACGCGCGAGGACCTCCCGGTAGTCGCGCGTCGTGAAGACGTGATCCCCCCACAGCTCCTTGGCGAGCGTCAGCCGTCCGTCGTAGACGTCGGCGACCGCTACCAGCTCGATGCCCGGCACGCGGAGCGCCGTGCGCGTGTCCCCGATGCCCTGGATGCCGAACCCGATCGTGGCGATCTGGATACGCTCGTTCGGCGGAACGTCCTGCGAGCCTGAAGGCGTCTGCGTGCGCAGAATCGTCGGGAGGTTAGGGGCACGAGCCTTCAGGCTCGTCACTGATGTCGTGACGCCCGTGGCCGCCTTCAAGAACTCACGCCGCGTTGGTCGCATAGTCACCTCCCAAGGGGGTCTGACCCCGTTCGATCAGCGGCAGCGCCACTGGCCTGCCGCCGAGCTCCGCCGACCGATCGGCGGCCAGACAGATCTCCATCGTTTTCTGCGCATCGAACACGCTGATCGACGTCTCGCGGCCTTCGATAATGCACGCCACGAGCTCGTCGATCTCGGCTTGAAACGGATGATGGCTGACGTCGGCTGAACCGGGCATCGCGCAGCGCACGCGCACCGCTGGACGTCCGAGGCCGTCGGCCGCCGCCTCGAGCGTGACGTCCTCGAACGGATTCTCCCGGACCAGTGCCTCGAGGTCCATCTCTCCTTCCAGCGATTGCAGCAGGTCCTGTCGAAGCGTCGCGCGGTCGCCCATCAACTCCACCCCGAACGTGTAAGGCATCTTGAAGTCGGTCGAGCTCGTTACGTGTCCGAGCGTCTTTCCCTCGAGTCGCAGGTTGACGACGATCGACGTCGGCCATTCGTAGCCGGCCGTAAAGTGCGTGTGGAAGGCGCTGACCTCCACCGCCTCGAGCCCGCCGCACCAGCGAAGCGCGTCCACGGCGTGACAGCCGGCGGCGAGGAGATGGCTGCGGCCGCTTTCGCGCGTGCGGACCCAGTCCCACCCGGAGTACCAGTCGGTCACGTGCGACAAATACTGCGTGCGGGCGAAGCGGATGTCGCCGAGCCAGCCCGACTCCCGCAGCCAGCGTGCGAACTTCAGAAACGGGTTGTAGCGTAGCTCGAACGACACGATGGTCCGCACGCCGGCGCGGCGGACCGCGTCGCGGATGCGCACGAGCTCGGCGACGTCCAGCGCGGTCGGTTTCTCGAGGACGATGTGCTTGCCGGCACGAGCGGCCGCCACGGCCTGCTCGGCGTGCAGATGGTTGGGCGTCGTGATTGAGACGATGTCGACGTCGGGGGCAGCCAGCAGGTCCTCGAAGCGAGTCGTAATCCGCGCATCGGGCAGGGTCAGCCGGTACTTCGCGAGGTTCTCGCGCGTCCGGCCCTCGTCGCGGCCACACAGGGCCGTCACCGCGGCGCGGGGGTTCTTCTGAAAGGCGGAGATGTGCTGCGACGCGCACCATCCGATGCCGCAGACGCCGACGCCGAGCCTGCCGTCCCCGGTGGGCATCGTGAACTCCCCGAGAGAGGGTAGACTACTGGCCGCCATGAACGCAAAGCTGCTGCTCCCCCTGACCTTCGGAATTGCTGCGCTCGCCTCGAAGGCCGCGCAGGACGGGTTCGTGCCGCTCTTCAACGGCCGCGACTTGACGGGTTGGAAGGTGCCGGCCGGCGACAACGGCCACTGGCGGGTCGCCGACGGCGTCATCGACTACGACGCCGAGAGCGAGGCGCCCGGCGACAGGAGTCTCTATACCGAACGGACGTTCGGAGACTACGTGCTCCGTGTCGACTGGCGCATCAAAGCGACGCCCTACGTCAACCCATCGGTGCCAATCATCAAGCCCGATGGGACGCACAAGAAGGATGCGGACGGCCGCGAGATTCGGATGGCAGTGCCGGATTCGGACTCCGGCATCTACATGCGCGGATCGAGCAAGGCGCAAGTGAACATCTGGTGCTGGCCTGTCGGCTCCGGCGAAGTGTACGGCTATCGGATGGACGCGTCGATGCCCGGCGCCGTGCGCGCCGGCGTCACGCCGAAGAAGCACGCCGACCGTGACATCGGCGCGTGGAACACGTTCGAGATCACGATGCAGGGGGACCGGCTGACGGTGGTGCTGAACGGCGAGGAAGTGATCAGCCGCGCCGAGCTGCCGGGCGTGCCGCCGCGCGGTCCGCTCGCGCTTCAGCATCACGGCGCGAAAAAGGCTGGCGTGTGGACGAGCCCGCCGGCGCTCGTTCAGTTCCGCAACATCGCGGTCAAGGAGCTGCCTTAGAGCGAAACGGATGCCGGGTCGCCTGCAGTCCTAGAGCGGGTTGTCCGGATACACCAACGTCCGCCACATGTGGGCCACCGGGCTCCCGTCCGACCCGAGCCCTTCCTTCGGCTGCTTGAAGTGACGGCCGATGATGTCGATGAACGGCTCGATCGACACCTTCGAGTTCGGGTCGAACGAGTAGAGGTCGTTCACCGTCACCAGGCGCGGCAGGTCGTACCACTTGTGGTTGCGAACCCACTTGTAGTTCTGCTCCAGGTACGGCTCCGGCTTGTAATCCTCGCCAAAGGTGCGGAGGTAGCTTTCCGGGTATTCGTAGCCGAACTTCTCGTCAGGATAGAAACGCAGCGTCTGGTGATGACGAATCGCGAACGTCACTTTCTCGGAGACGTACGGCTCGACGATCTGCGCGCCCCACCATCCGTGATCGACCTTCACCAGCGCGTGCACGG
>JBOGJB010000390.1:0-4055 GCA_050745085.1 Vicinamibacterales bacterium | reverse complement strand
CGCTGGACCGGGTCGATTGGAACGCGGAGCTCGTGCGCGGGGATCTGGGGAAGGCCGTTCAGCAGCTCAAGCGGGAGTCGGGTAAGGGACTGTTCGTGGGAGGCGTGAGGCTCCCGCAGGCGTTGGCGGAGCTGGGATTGATCGATGAGTACGAGTTCGTCGTGCAGCCCAGGCTAGCGGGCCATGGGCCGACGTTGTTCGCGGGGCTATCGAAGCCTGTCGACTTGAAGCTCGTGGGCCGGCTGGAGTTCGGCTCGGGGGCGGTGGCGATGCGGTATGAGCCGAGAAGGTAGCCATCGGGACTGAAGTCTACGCTCTCCCAGGTCGCCTCTCCTTCTGTAGGGGCGCCAGCGGTCGCTTGGCCGTGTTGCACTTAGTATGCGAATTCGCGCGGCCTAACAGGCGCCTGGAGCGGACGCGGCCATGATTAGAGGAACAAAGACTTTCATTCATCTGCCGCGCCGCTCAGACGCGATCCGTTGGGCGGACAGGCAAGCCTCGCCAAGGGGCCGAGATTGAAATGGGTAGCCGGCAGCACTATGTGTCTCAGTTCCATCTCCGAGGTTTCACCGACCCGAGTGTGACGAAGCCGCAAGATCCGTGGCTGTGGGTCGGTGACTGTACGACTGGATCGATCGAGCGCCGCGCACCCAAGAACCTCGCGTGGTCAACCGACCTGTTCGCCGGCCCCGGTGGCCTCGCGGATCGGGAGGGAAACATCGAGGCTCATTTGGCGACACACGTGGAGGGTCCGGCCGCGTTCGCGCTCCGTGGTTTCGTGTCACGACCCCGGGGAGAGCGTTCGGCCGTTCCTGGTGAGGTGGGACGCTACTTAGCATGGGCCGCTGCACGAAGTGTCTCGATGCGGCAGCTCTACCAAGCTTGGATTGACGACCTTCCCGACCCGACCGATGCGGTCGTCGTCGAGCCGCCTCCACCCGGCTTTGAGCACATGGCTCCAGTCACCCGGGGTCATCGCATGGAACACCCGGAGCTCGGCATTCGAGACGATGTTCCTTCTGAAGACGTCGAACTCCTCAGGCGCGAAGGGTGGAGATTCCTTCTCACGAATGGCGACTTCTTGGAGCTGGTTCACCTGCAAGCCTGGTACTTTCAGGTGCGGTTCTTCTCGAGACTCCGCTGGATCATTCTGGATGCACCGCACGGCGGCGACTTCATCGTAGGTGACCGCCCTGTCGTGTGGGGGTTCGACGGTGTGGTCGGCGCACAACCAAGTGCGCTCCGTCATCCACAAGTTCAGCTCTTCGCGCCGCTCACTCGCTCCGTCGCGCTCTTCGCGCACCACCCTTCGGTGTCGCCCCCGCGCGCAATCTCGTACCACGATGTCAATCGCGTGCTCGCGTCGGCCGCCACGGACTGGATCGCAGGGGGTGGCCGGGGCCGTGGGCTCGGTCGGTTTGATGCGGAATCCGTAGAATCCGTGGTTCAACGGGAGGCATCCGTGGAATCCGTGGTCCACGCCCGATACGCCTCGCGCACGCGCCCCTCCTCCCATCCGCCTCGGTGAATGTAGATGCGATACCGAAGGTGTAACGGAGGTCCGCCCGGAGCGAACGTCACTTTGTCGAGGCCGGGCCACGCGACGCCAAGGAAGCCGTAGTACCGGGTCGTCCACCCGGGAGGAGAGCCAGGGTGATCGGATGAGGGAAAGACGGCGACTCCGGACCGCGTCGTCCGGTCGCCGAAGAACGCCGAGTAATCGGCCCACCTCGACGGCACTCGATCCGTGTCCTTGCGTGTAATCGCTGGAACAGTGTCGGTCGCGATGAGGTTGTCCCGGCCCGGCGCGGGACGATACTGCAGCCCGCCGTACCCCTTCTCCTTGTCTTCCAGCTGCCCGCGGATCGTGACCGGCACCGCCGTGGCCGTGAAGGTGAGATCGATGTCGAGCGTGCGTCCGACGCCATCGAAGGGGCCGACGCGAAGCCACGCGACCTCGTCGGCGACTCGCCGACGGCCGGCGTCGTACCAGCCGTTGCGCATGCCGACGACGACGCTGCAGCGACGTGTGTCCTGCGCCAGCCACTCTTCGAACTGGGTCCAGACGCCTTTGAGATGCCACTGGTCCACGCGCGTCTCGCCGAGCCACACGTCGGGCCACGCCCAGTACAGCCCGCGATGATGGAAGTGATCTTTCGGAAAGTCGTCGGTGAGTGCCTCGCCGTCCGGCCCGAAGAGCGGGTGGATATACGACGCGCGCCGGCGATCGTCCGGGACGCCCTGCGCGAGCCTGAGGCCGTAGTTGTAGTGCAGCACGGGGCGCGCGCCGTCGAGGACCACGAGCGATGGCCCCTCATGTCGCAGCGTGAAGGCGGCCGGCGATCCGCACGGTGGATCGACCCGCCACGGCTGCGCGCGAACCGAACCGGCGAGGGCAAGGGCCGTTGCGGCCGCGACGAGCGCGCATCGCATGTCAGGTCTCCAGGATGCGGCGGGTAGCCGCGTCGTAGCGCACGCGCCGCCCCGTGCGCTCGGCTTCGCGTCCAAGGCAGCACGCGACGGCATGCGCGTAGCCGACCTGGATCGGCGCGTTCGGCGTCCGGCGCGTGCGCATGCAATCGATCCAGTTGCCCACGTGGCTGCGCTCCTGGCCGGCCGGATCCGGCAGCTTGATGTCCTGGGCGCCGGCCACGCGCGTGTTCGCCGCCGGACGGCTGACCCAGTCGCGCGTGTCGAGCGTGCGCTCCTTGCCGTAGAAGATCTCGTAGTCGGACTCGGGACCCGAGCCGAGCCGCGACGAGAACGTCAGCATCCAGCCCTTCGGGAAGTCGTACACGTACTCGGCCGTGTCGCTCGTCTGCCGCCCGTCCTTCCACGTGAACGTCCCGCCCAGCGCGACCGCGGACGAAGGGAACGGATCGTCCATGAACCAGAGGGCAACGTCGATCATGTGGCTGCCCAGCAGGCCGACCAGTCCGGTCGTGTACTCGTAGTACCAATGCCAGCAGCGGTAACGGACCGGATCGAAGTCGCGTTTGGGCAGATACATCTGGTACTGGTCCCAGTCGACGTCCGCGCGCTTCACCATGTCGGCCGACCGCGCCCAGCTCGGCACGTTGCGATTCCACGCCGTCTCGATCTTGCAGATCTGCCCGAGCGCACCCGATTTCACGTACTCCGCGGCGGCGCGAAACCGCGCGCTGCTCCTCCGCTGCGTGCCGACCTGCACGATCCGATCGCTCTTCTCGACGGCGTCGAGCGCGGCCACGGCGTCCTCGAGCCGCGCGCTGAGCGGCTTCTCGACGAACGCGTCCTTCCCCGCGGCGACGGCGTCGATGAGCACGGCGGGATGCGCGAAGTCCGGCGTCGCGATGATCACGGCGTCGAGTCCCGGCGTCCGCAGGAGGTCCTCGTACCGCGCCACGAGCCGCGGCCGCTGGCCTGGCAGCTTCTCGGCGACTATCGCTGCGACCTTGTCGCGCGCCACGGACCACACATCGCAGAGGCCGATGATCTCGATGCCGGCGGCATCGGCGGCGATGGCCTCGTTGAGCAGGTAGCTGCCCCGCCCGCCGCAGCCGACGAGCCCGACGCCGATACGATCGTTCGCGCCGAGCACGCGGCGAGTCGATCCAATGGCGGCGACGGCCAGCCCGGCGCCGGTGGCAAGAAACTCACGACGATCGAGAGACGGTTTCGACATAAGCCATCCTTGTGTGGTGCCCGGCTTCAGCCGGACCAACGGGCCGTCGCCGCCACCGGCGCCGCGATCGCCCGCACCTTCGCTTCGTTGACGACGACGCCGAGACCGGGGCCGATGGGCGGCGCAAGCTGGCCGTTGCGCGGCGTGAAGGGCGCATCCACGACGGAATGCGCGAGGAACTGCGGGCCGTTCAGCGCGCACGGCCGGGACTGTCCGTAAGAGGAGAAAAGTGCCAGCGCCGCCGCGAGCGAGACGTCCGGATCGGTGAGCCCGCTCGCCAGCCACATCAGACCGGCGTCGGCGACGATCTCGATCTGCCGCCGGCCTGTCAGCAGTCCGCCGCACCGCGCCGGTTTCATCGCGACGCCGTCGAGCATGCCGAGGCGGATGA
>JBOGJB010000389.1:0-9511 GCA_050745085.1 Vicinamibacterales bacterium | reverse complement strand
ACCGAACCTTGAACCCCCGAACCCTGAACCCACCTTGAACCCTGAACCCTGCACCCTGAACCGGATCCAGTCTCTTCCCCGCCGCACGTTCATCAAGTGGGCCGGCGCGACCGCCCTGGCGGCGGTTCCGGCCTGCGCGCCGCGTCCGTTCACCGTCGCGCGCCCCCAGCGCCGCTTCGCGCGCGTGATCGTGTCGCCGGAACGGATCATCCGGACGATCGCCGGCCTCAGACCGTACCGCCCCTCCGGCTTCGTGCTGCGCGCCGAGCGCTTTGGCGAGAAGCTGCTCGTGCACGACTACGGGCACGGCGGAGGCGGCGTCACGTTGTCGTGGGGCACCGCGCGGCTGGCGATCGACGAGCTGGCTGGCTGGACTGGACCAGCGGATCGCGCGGCCGTCGTCGGCTGCGGCGCCGTCGGCCTGGCGACCGCGCGCCTGCTGCAGAGGCGCGGTGCCACCGTGACGATCTACGCGAAGGACGTTCCGCCGAACACGACGTCGAACATTGCCGGGGCGCAGTGGGGCCCATTCAGCGTCTTCGAGCGTGGGAAGACGACGGCGGCCTTCGACGAGCAGTTCGGTCGCGCGGCACAGCTGGCGTGGCGGCTCTTTCAGGAACTGCCCGGCCCGACGTACGGCATCCGCTGGATCGAGAACTACAGTGTGGGAGACACGCCGGACGCAGGGCCGCCGCAGAGCCCGTTCTACGTGAACGGAGTCGATCTCGGCCCGCGCGAGCATCCGTTCCCGGCCCGCTACGTCCGGCGGTTCACCACCATGCTGATCGAGCCGCCCATCTATATGACAGCTCTTCTCCGCGACTTCCTTCTCGCCGCCGGCCGTCTCGTCATCCGCGAGTTCACCTCACGCGACGAAATGCTGGCACTCGACGAGCCGGTCATCTTCAACTGCACCGGACTCGGCGCTAGGGCACTCGTCGCAGACGACGAACTGATGCCTGTCAAGGGACAGCTCACGTTTCTGCTGCCGCAGCCGGAGATCGACTACATCACCCTCCTGGACGGCCCGCTCTACATGTTCCCGCGCAGCGACGGCATCCTGCTCGGCGGCACCTTCGAGCGCGGCAACTGGTCGCTCGAGCCGGATCCGGAAGCGGAGAAGCGAATCCTCGAGGGCCATCGTCGATTCTTCGAGGCCATGGTGAACGGATGAGACGGAGAGGACGGAGTTAACAACGCAGCCCGTCCCCTCCGTGTCCCGCTCACTCCTGAGGCGCGCGGACGAGTCCAGACCCGACATCGGCCGGATCGAAGCCGGTTTTGAGGCCTTCAGTGGTCGCGAACGCGATCAGGCGAGTCGACAGATTGACGGGATTGAGCTGATTCTGGTTCTTGAGCTTCTCCGCCCACAGCGCCGCGACGCCCGCGACGTGGGGCGTCGCCATGCTGGTTCCGTTCATCGAGGTCAATCCACCGCCGCGCCTGGCGGACAGGACGCCGACGCCAGGCCCCGACACGACGGCGCCCACGTTCGAGAACGGGGCGATCGTGAAGCCCTGCGGTCCCTCGCCAATGGCCGCGACCGACACAACGCCTTCCGCCACCGCGGGCGGACTGACGGCGATCTCGAAATCCGGCCGGACGTTCCGACGGCTCTCGTTCCCGGCCGCGGCCACGAGCAAGGCGGTCTGGACCATCGGGGCCTGCGCGCGGATGAGCGAGGCGAGCCGCTCGAAGAGGAGCACGTTCGCCCGATACCCTTCCAGCGCGACGGAGGTCGCCAGCTCCGGCGGGAACCCTTCGTCCTGCAGCTCCTTCACGAGCCCGGGGAAGTCGATGCCGAGTGACATGGATATGACGTTCGCGCCGTTGTCCACCGCCCACTGGATGGCCTTCACGATCTGATCGCTCGAGCCACCGCGAGTTCCGAGCACCTTTCCGATGAGTGCCTTCTTGACGCCGGGCGCGACACCGATCCGCGTGTTCTCGACGGTCCTGCCGAAGATCGAGCCCGCACAGTGCGTGCCGTGCCCGTGTTCGTCGCCGTCGCCTTCTCCCGTGAAGTCCTTCTGGACGATCTGCACGCCGGCGAACGCGGGATGTGAGGCGTCGATGCCGGTGTCGAGGACCGAGACGACCACGCCGTTGCCGGAGAAGGGTGACGTGTCCGCACCGACAGCTTTCACGCCCCAGGTGATGCCGCCGGCCGCGGGCTCCGCGATCGCCTGCATCGGAACCGGAGCGATGAGCTTCATCGGCATCACCGGAGCCACCGCGACGACATCGTTCTCGCGCATCACCCTGGGGATGTCGCGGAGCTCGAGACTCTCAACCTCCACCTCAACGGCAGACACAGCCGGCAATACCGCGGTCGGGCCAGCCGGGCGCGTGCGCCCTCGGAACGACTCGTGGCCGCCTTCGGGAGCAATCCTCAGAATGACGTGTTTCTTGCTCATAGGGGACCTCCTTGCGTCGTGATTGCCCGATTGAAGGAATCTACGCCTCCCCTCGGGCTGCGTCATGACGAACGCGTGAAGGTTCGTTGACGAGGTTCTGACGAGGTCAACTACAGGCGACGCCGCCCGCCGGTGCGTTAGCGAAGGATCCCGACCTTCACTCCGGAGGCCATCGACTTGCTCCGGTAGACTCGCTGCGTCGTCTTCTGGAAATCCGCGTCGGTCGCCGCATAGATGTCCATGAACTTGCCCGGGTTGATGTCGATGAGCGGGAACCACGTGCTCTGGATCTGAACCATCATCCGGTGGCCGCGGCGGAAGGTGTGGAAAGTGTCTTTGATTTCGAACTCGACCTTCGTTGCCTGACCTGCGGCGAAGGGTTCCGGTTTCTCGAGACTCGTCCGGAACTTCCCGCGCATCACATCCCCGCGCACGAGCTGGTGGTAGTTCCCGAGCGTGTTGCTCGTCTCGCCCTTCGCGTCCGGATACCGGGACGGATAGACGTCAATCAGCTTCACGACGACGTCCTGGTCGGTGCCGGAGGTGGAGAACCAGAGACTCGGAACGACCGGGCCGGCGAGCGTGACGGTGTCTTCGAGCGCATCGCTGACATAGGTCAGGACGTCGGGGCGGCGCGCGGCGAAGCGCTGATCGTCCACCATGTAGCGCTGCGCCATGCCGCGCGCGATGCCGGGGACGAGGGGGATCGGCGACTTCGGATCGCTCGGATACTCGTCGAACGCGTTCGCCGCCTCCGCGGCCGGGGCGTCGAACAACAGCCGGCCGCCGGCGTGCAGGTACAGCGTCACGGGCTTCACATCCTTTGGGGGCCAGGCTTCGAAGCTCCGCCACTGGTTGCTTCCGGTTTCGAACATCGACGCCTCGGGCAGGTCGGGCTTGCCGTCTCCCTTGAGGTAGGCGCGGAAGAACGGCAGCTCGATCCGCTCGCGGTACTGCGCGGCGGTCGGCGCGTCGAAGCGCACGTCGCCGAGCGAGTCGCCCGTGTCCCGCGCCCAGCCGCCGTGGACCCACGGGCCCATCACGAGAATGTTGAACGCGCCGGGGCTGAGCTTCTCGACTGCGTGATAGATCTCGAGTGCGCCGAACAGGTTCTCGGCATCGAACCAGCCGCCTACGGTCATCACCGCCGGCCGGATCGCCTTCAAGTGCGGGCGGATGTTGCGCGCCTTCCAGAAGTCGTCGTACGTGCCGTGGGCCATCATGTCGTTCCAGAACGGGAGCTGGCGCTTGAAGTACTTCTCGTTCGCGTTCCGGAGCGGGCCGAGCCGCAGGTAGAAGTCGTAGCCGTCCTCGGTGCCGAGGTCGACCGGCGTCCCCGGCTGTACGGTCGTCGGCTTTTCGAACGGCCAGCCCGCGCCGGAGAACCAGCCGAAGGCGTGCGCGAGCATGAACGCGCCGTTGTGATGCCAATCGTCGGTCGTGAACCAGTCGGCGACCGGCGCCTGCGGCGAGGCCGCCTTCAGCGCCGGGTGCGCGTCGATCATCCCGGCCGCGGTGTAGAAGCCGGGATACGAGATACCCCACATGCCGGCGCGGCCGTTGTGTCCCGGGACGTTCTTCATCAGCCACTCGATCGTGTCGTACGTGTCCTTGCTCTCGTTGACGTTCGCGGCGTGCGGCCGCATGTGATCGAATGTCCCTTCGGACATCCACCGCCCGCGTACATCCTGGTAGACAAAGATGAAGCCGTCAGGCCCGAACAGCTCCGAGGGACCGAGGCCTGTGCGGTACCGGTCGGCGCCGTACGGCGCGACGCTGTAGGGCGTGCGTGTCATCATGATCGGCCAGCTCTGCGACTGATCTTTCGGGGTGTATATCGTTGTGAAGAGCCGAGCGCCGTCCCGCATCGGGATGTACACTTCGCGCTTGGTGTAAGTCGCTTTGACTTCGTCGAGACCTTGCGAGAAGAGAACGGCCGACGCGCAGATCACGGCGCAGCTCAGGACGAGGTGACGGCGCATAGGTCCTCCAGGACGCGCCAATCATACCGGAGCCGCGTGGACTGAATCAGAATCGCCATCCGGCGCCGGCTCACGCGAGCGATGCGTGACCCGGGCGCGGTGCTATCTGAGAAGCTTCAGCTCGCCCGCGAAGAGCCGCGCGCGCAGATTGTAGCTGCCGCGCCCTTCCCACTTGAGCGACCGGAAGAGACCGCCCTTGGTGACGTTGAACGGACGCGCGTCCAGCTCGCCGAACCTCACCGCCGCGTCGACGCGGCGGTAGGCGGCGGAATCGCCCACCTCGATCGAGATCTCTCCGGCCCAGGCACTCACGTTCTTGCTGCCGGTAATCTCGCGAATCGTCAGCTCGCCCGCGCTCAGATCGAGATCGATGTCGCTGCGCGCCGGCAGTTGAATGTCGGCGTGGAAGTTGTCGCTCGGGCCGTCGAGGGTGATCCACGCCTCCTTGCCACGCGTCTCCACCTTCGCCCGGACCTTCTGATCCGCCCGCTTCGTGCGCCACCGCACGACGATGGCGTCGGCCTGCCGCCCCTCGATGCGGTACGAGCCGGCGGAGAGATCGAGCTGCACCATGCCCCCAGCGGCAAACGGACGCTCGATTCGCGACGGGTCGTCCGTCGGTGTCTGCGTTGGCGTCTGCGCCAGCGCCGTAAGCCCCGCCGCCGCGACCAGGAGTGTCAATATGAGGAGTTTGCGCATGGTCTTCCTTGGGCCGGTCTCAGCACCGTCCTCCCCCTGCTTCGACAATACGGATAGGCGGGGCTAGGGGTTGCGTGGTTGAGGTAGGTCGTGGCGCATGAGTTGCATCCCGGCTGGGTCACCTATGGTGCGCCCACAGCGCCTGCGACGCGGGGCTTCTCTCGACCACCTGTCGGAGGACGAGCGGAAGTCGGTCACCCACGGCGACTTCTGGATCCCGGAGGAGGCGAGGCAGGTCTACCGCCTCGCGCTCGAGACGCTCAATGACGCCGGGATATCCTACGTCGTTGCCGGGGCGTTCGCCATCTACGAGCACACCGGGATCTACCGCCAGACGAAGGACCTGGATCTGTTTTTCGAGCCGCGTGATCTGCTGCCCGGGGCGTACGCGCTCGCCGATGCCGGCTTCGATCTGCGCCTCGAGGAGCCGCATTGGCTCGCGAAGGCGGTCCGCGGCGAGGTTTTCGTCGATCTGATCTACGGGATGGGGAACGGCGTCGCGCTCATCGACAGCGTGTGGCACGATTTCGCGCGCGCGGGGACGCTCGCGGCGACGCCGGTGATGATCGCGCCGGCCGAAGAGCTGCTCTGGCACCGGCTGTTCATCCACGAGCGGCACCGGCAGGACATGTCGGACATCATGCATCTCATTATCAGCGTCGGCGACGCGCTCGACTGGGACCGGCTGCTGAAGCGCGTCGGATCGCACTGGCCGCTGCTGCTCGCGCAGCTCCAGGTTTTCTCGTACGTGTATCCCGGCTTCCGCAGCCGCGTACCCCGGCACATAATGGAGACGCTACTCGACCGCGCGCGCGATCACGCGGGGAAGGACGACCCGGACGAAGCGATCACCAATGGACCGCTCATCTCGAAGTTCAGCTTCGCGATCGACACGCAGGAGTGGGGGTTCGTGGACACCCGCGCCGAGCGGGTGCGGCGCGCGTGCCACAGCGAGCCGGTCCGGCGCATCGCGAGCGATCCGATTTGGACCTCTTCGCAGTCCATGCCGAATGACGAAGGCCGACCGACGAAAGCATCTACGCCGATCAAGAGTCGGTAGCGTCTCGCGTGGGCAGGCCTTTACAATCCAACCGTGAGCGAGCGGACAGTCCGGGCAGCCGGCCTCGCGGCCACCATTGCTTACGCCGTCCTGATCGGCTGGGCGTACGCGCGCCAGCCGCAAACGGTCGCGCAGGTGACGGGTGGGCTCGCCGCGGGCATCGGCGCGTATCGTATCGACGCGCAGGCGTTCGACGACGGGCTGCGCTTCTTCAGGAGCGACCGGTTCGACGAGTCGCGCGCGGCGTTCGCGCGGGCCGATCCAGCGGAGCGCGACGCGCGCACGCAGTTCTACCTCGCGTACACCTACTATCGTCAGGGCTGGGGGCGTCTCTATCACGACGACGCGCTGTACGCGCGCGGGCTTGAGCGCGTGAACGCGGCGATCGCGCTCGCGCCGTCCGGCCGGCTTGTCGTCGACGACGCGGCGCTCGGGTTGCGTTCGGCCGACGAGCTGAAGGCGGAGCTGGAAGCGGGGCTGCGGCGCGACGCGTCGGACCTCAACCCGCTGAAGCTGCTCCGGCAGCGTCGATGACAGCCGCGCGCGAAGTTTTCACGCTGCCGTTCCTCCTGCTCACCGTCACGCTCCTGGGCGGGCTGCGCGTCGGCGACCGTGTCGACCTCGTTCCGCCGTCGCTCTTCTCACTCGTCCTCGCGATGGTGACGGCGGGCGCGCTCGTGCGGAGCGGCGCGCTGGCGCCTGACCGCCTGATGCGCGCTGAACGCGGCCCGCTGGCGAACCTCAACGGCCTCGCCGTCCTCGTCGCGCTGCTGCTCGCCTCGGCGCAGGCGCTCGCACTCGTCACGCCGGACTGGGGCCTGCCGCGGATCGGCGCGGGCGTGTTTCTGTTCGTGCTTCTCCTGAACACGCACGCGGCATCGCCGGACCGCGAGCGGCTGCTCCGCAGCCTGCTCGTCATCTTCGGCGCCGCGTTCATCCTCAAGTTCGTCGTCCTCGCGGCGCTGTCCGATCCGGTCCAGGGTCGACTGGCGCGCGCGCTGCAGATCCTGCTCGAAGGGGTCACGCTCGGCGGGCTCACGCAGCCGGTCTATCGCGCCGTCACCGGCTACGCCGCGTTCCTCACGCTCCTGCTGTATCTGATCGCGCTCGCGCTGCTCCCGCACGGCGGCGCGCCGCGCGAGGCCCGAGGCACGGACGAAATCGGAGGCGCGAACGAGGCCCGAGGCGCGAACGAGGCCCGAGGCACCAGGCACCTCCGAGGCACGAGGCACGAGGAACTCACGAGGCCCGAGGCACGAGGCCCGAGGCACGATCGCTGATGAGAGTTTGGCCCGGCTCACCGTATCCGCTCGGCGCAACTTGGGACGGCATTGGCGTCAACTTCGCAATCTTTTCGGAGCACGCGACGAGCGTCGAGCTGTGCCTCTTCGACTCTCCGTTCTCGACCGCGGAAAGCGCGCGCATCCCCCTGCCCGAGCACACCGACATGGTGTGGCACGGCTACCTGCCGGACGTGCGGCCCGGACAGCTGTACGGGTACCGCGTACACGGCCCGTACGAGCCGGCGGCGGGGCACCGCTTCAACCCTCTCAAGATCCTTCTCGATCCCTACGGGAAGGTCGTGGGGCGGACGAGCCGGTCGCACGGGTCGCTGTTCGGCTTCAGTCCCGAGGATCCCGACCGCGCGCCGGACGACAAGGACAGCGCGCCGTACGCGCCGCTCGCCGCTGTGGTCGATCCGGCCTTCACGTGGGGCGACGACCGGGCGCCGCGGACGGCCTGGCACAACACGATCATCTACGAGCTGCACGTCAAAGGCTTCACGAAGCTGAACGGGGCGATCCCCGAGGCCCTGCGCGGGACGTACCTCGGACTCGCCTCGGACGAGGCGATCCGGTATCTGCTCGATCTCGGGGTGACCGCCGTCGAGCTGATGCCGGTGCACTACCACGCCGACGACCTCCACCTCGTCGAGCGCGGCCTCTCGAACTACTGGGGCTACAACACGCTCGCGTACTTCGCGCCCGACCTGCGCTACGCGATGTCACCGTCGCCGATCGATGCGGTGCGCGAGTTCAAGATCATGGTGCGCGCCCTGCACGCCGCCGGCCTCGAGGTCATCCTCGACGTCGTCTACAACCACACCGCCGAAGGCAGCGACCGCGGGCCGACGCTGTCGCTGCGCGGCATCGACAACCGGACGTATTACCGGCTCGATCCGAAGGACGCGCGGCGCTACGAAGATTTCACGGGCTGCGGCAACACGCTGAACATGCGCAGCCCGCGCGTCCTCCAGCTCATCATGGACAGCCTGCGCTACTGGGTGCAGGAAACGCACGTCGACGGGTTCCGCTTCGATCTGGCGAGCGCGCTGGCTCGTGAATTGCACGCTGTGGACAAGCTCGGCGCGTTCTTCGACATCATTCATCAGGATCCGATTCTGTCGCAGGTGAAGCTGATCGCCGAGCCGTGGGATCTGGGCGAAGGCGGCTATCAGGTCGGCAACTTCCCGACGAAATGGACAGAGTGGAACGGCAAGTACCGCGACGCGCTGCGGCGCTTCTGGCGCGGCGACGGGCGCGTCGTCTCCGAGCTGGCCACGAGGCTCGCCGGCAGCAGCGATCTCTACGAGCGGAGCGGCCGGCGTCCCTACGCGAGCATCAACTTCATCACCGCGCACGACGGCTTCACGCTCGCCGATCTCGTGAGCTACAACGAGAAGCACAACGAGGCGAACGGCGAGGCGAATCGCGACGGCGAGCCGAACAACCTGAGCTGGAATTGCGGGGTCGAGGGGCCGAGCGGCGATGCCGCCGTCATCGCGCTTCGCGCGCGGCAGCGCCGCAACCTCCTCGCGTCGCTCCTCCTGTCGCAGGGCGTGCCGATGATCAACGGCGGCGACGAGATCGGCCGCACGCAGCGCGGAAACAACAACGCGTACTGTCAGGACAACGAGATCAGCTGGACCGCGTGGGCGCTGTCTCCGGAGGCGGAGGCGCTGCTCGGCTTCACGCGGCGGCTCATCGCGCTCAGGAAGGCACAGCCGGTGCTGCGGCGGCGCCACTTCTTCCAGGGCCGCGCGATCCGCGGCGCGGGAGTCAAGGACATCATGTGGCTCGATCCCTCCGGCCGCGAGATGACCGACGAGGTCTGGAACGCGCCCGACGTCCGGTCGCTCGGCGTCCTGCTCGCCGGCGATGCGATCGACGAGGTGGACGAGCGCGGGCGGCGGGTCTCGGGGGATACGTTGCTCGTCCTCTACAACGCCGCGCCCGACCCGGTCTCGTTCGTCCTGCCCGCCGACGGCGCGGGCGCGGCGGCTGGCCGCACGCCGGGCTGGATCAGCCTGGTCGACACGGAAGACCCGGACCGGGCTCCGTGCACCGTCGCCG
>JBOGJB010000388.1:0-12646 GCA_050745085.1 Vicinamibacterales bacterium | reverse complement strand
CTGCAGACGACCGGCACCACGGTCGTCTTCCAGATCGTGGTGGACGACTACGCGGAGATCTGGGTGGACGGCCGCCTGCCCCGCGTGCTCGGCCAGCGCGGCGGGGCGCTGGTCGCCGGCTTCAACGCGCCCAACCGCGTCGTGCTCACGCGGGACGCACGGCCGGGACAGTCCTTCGACATCGCGGTCTTCGCCGCGAACGGTCCCTTGTCGGATCCGCCCGGGAACTTCATCTGGATCAGATCGGCCGCGCTCGAATTCTTCAAGCCTGCGCCGCCGCAGGTGACCCGAGCCGAGGTCGTACGGGTCAACCCAGGGATCGACGACGTCGTCTCGAGCGACCTGCAGGTCGAGAAGCTCGCCGAGGGCTTTCAGTTCCTCGAGGGCCCGGTCTGGTCGCCCGACGGCTACCTGCTCTTCAGCGACCCGAACGCCAACCGCATCTACCGCTACTCGGCGGACGACGGCGTGACGGTGTTCCGCTCGCACAGCGGATACAGCGGCGCGGACGTCGCGCGCTACCGTCAGCCTGGCTCGAACGGCCTGACGCTCGACGCGCAGGGCCGGCTGACCGTCAACGAGCACGGCAACCGGAGGGTGATCCGGATCGAATCAAACGGGGTGGTGACGGTTCTGGCGCGCGAGCACGACGGCAGGCGCCTGAACAGCCCGAACGATCTGGTCTACAGGTCGGATGGATCGCTCTATTTCACCGATCCGCCGTTCGGGTTGCCGCAGGCCTTCGACGATCCGGCGAAGGAGATGAAAGGCAGCGGTGTGTTCCGCTTCGCCGACGGCCGACTGCAGCTCCTCGCCACCGATCTCGAGGGACCGAACGGCCTCGCATTCTCACCTGACGAGAAGTTCCTGTACGTGTCGAACTGGGATCTCAAACGGAAGATCGTGATGCGCTATCCCGTGCAGGCGGACGGCTCGCTCGGCCGCGGCGACGTGTTCTTCGACATGACGGCCGCGCCCGGCGAGGAAGCGCTCGACGGCTTGAAAGTGGACGTCAAGGGCAATCTCTACGTCTCCGGACCGGGCGGCCTATGGATTCTGTCGTGTCGAGGTGAGCATCTGGGCACGCTCCGCACTCCGGAGCAGCCGGCGAATTTCGCGTTCGGCGATGCGGACGGTCGCACGCTGTATCTCGCGGCCCGAACCGGCCTCTATCGCATCCGTACGCTCAATGAGGGAATTCGACCCGGCGTGTCTTCTTCTACTTTTCGCACTGGGGCCCCGGCCTTCGCCAAGGCTTCGGCCAGGCTCGCCGAAGCGCCTTTGGCGCGAAGGCGGCCACCCCCAGCGCCTGCCGCGCCTCGCTGACGCTCGGCGCGCTGGCTTGGGCAAACGATCTGTTTGGCGAGCGAGGGAAAGCCTATGACTTCTGTAGACGATCGCACCGAGTGGATCGAGGCTGACGGGCTCGGCGGGTTCGCCTCCGGGACGACGTCCGGCGTCCGGACCCGCCGTTATCACGCGCTGCTTCTGCCGGCGACGACGCCGCCGACCGGGCGGGTCGCGCTGGTCAACGGTCTCGAAGTCTGGATCGAGACGCCTTCCGGCACCTACGCCCTGTCGTCGCAGCGCTATGCGCCGGACGTTCAGCATCCCGACGGCGCACGACGCGTCGTCTCGTTCGCCAACGATCCGTGGCCGTCATGGACGTTCCTGCTGGAGGATGGAACGACCGTGGTCCAGGAGATCCTGGTGCGGCCCGGTCGCGCCGAGACGCTGGTTCGCTGGCGGCTGCTCGACGGCGCGCCGGGGGCGACGCTTCGAGCGCGCCCACTGCTCTCGGGACGCGACTATCACTCGTTGCACCGCGAGAATCCGTCGTTCCGGTTCGACGCGCGCGAAGACGGCGGGCGAGTCACCTGGCAGCCCTACCCGGACCTGCCGGACATCGTCGCGGCGACGAACGCGCGCTACCAACATCAGCCCGACTGGTACCGCAACTTCCTCTATCGTGAGGAGCAGGCGCGCGGCCTCGACGCGATTGAGGATCTCGCGAGCCCGGGCGTCTTTACCTGGGACCTGGCCGAAGGCGCGGCCTTTCTCCTGCTCTCGACGGAATCTCCTCCGAACACGGGCCCGATCGACAAGTACGTCTCGCGCCTGCTCGCCGACGAGCGGCAGCGGCGCGCGGCATTCGAAACCGGGCTCCATCGATCGGCCGACACGTATCTCGTGCGGCGCGGGCGCGGTTGGACGATTGTCGCGGGCTACCCGTGGTTCACCGACTGGGGACGCGACACGTTCATCTCGCTTCCGGGGCTCTGTCTGGCGACCGGCCGCCTCGATCGCGCGCGGGACATCCTGGTCGAGTGGGCGGGCGCCGTCTCCGAAGGCATGCTGCCGAACCGATTCGCGGACCGCGGCGAAGCGCCGGAGTTCAACGCGGTCGATGCCTCGCTCTGGTACGTCATCGCGGCGCAGGCGTTTCTCGACGCGGCTGAGGGCCGCGGCTTTGCGCTCAAGACCGGAGACCGCGGTCGCCTCGAGCGCGCGATGCTGGACATCGTCGAAGGCTACGCGCGAGGGACGCGCCACGGCATCGGGATGGATCCCGACGCGCTCGTCGCGGCCGGGGTTCCAGGCCTGCAGCTCACGTGGATGGACGCGAGAGTCGGCGACTGGGTGGTGACGCCGCGGATCGGGAAGCCCGTGGAGATTCAGGCGCTCTGGGTGAACGCGCTGGCCTCCGTCGCCAGGCTCGACAGGCGATGGGACGACGTGCGGCGCCAGGCGATCGAGTCATTCAACGAGAAGTTCTGGAACGAGGATCGCGGCTGCCTCTTCGACGTCGTGGACGCCGACCACGTCCCTGGCCGGGTCGACTCGTCGCTCCGTCCGAACCAGATCTTCGCGGTCGGGGGGCTCCCGCTGCCGCTCGTCGAAGGAACCCGCGCACGCCGCATTGTCGACGTCGTCGAACAGATGCTGCTCACACCGGTTGGTCTGCGCTCGCTCGCGCCAAGCGAGCCGGGCTACGTGTCGCGCTACGAGGGAGGCGTGCCGGAGCGGGACGGCGCGTATCACCGGGGCACCGTGTGGCCGTGGCTGATCGCGCCGTTCGTCGACGCGTGGAGGAAAACGCGCACGACGGCCGACGTCTCGACCGATCCCGCCATCTTCCTCGAGCCGCTGCGCCGGCACCTCGACGAGGCCGGTTTCGGACACGTCTCGGAGATTGCCGACGCCGAGGCACCGCACGAGCCGCGCGGGTGCCCGTTCCAGGCCTGGTCGCTCGCGGCGCTGCTGCAGCTCGAAGCGGCCGTGGCGCAGCGGTCGTCCGTCAGCATCGCCGCCAGCGCCACCGTGATCCGATGATCCACGGGTTAGTGTCGCCATTCCTCGCGACGGGAGGCCACGTTGCCACAGGCCGGGCAGCCATGGATCTGCTCGATCAGCCCTCCAAGAACCGGATCGGAGAGCTCGAGGTCCTCCGCAGTCACGGGATCGATCCGCTTGTCGGCGTGGTGGTTCATCACGGCGCCGCATTTTGGACAGATCATCCTCGCCGTTCGCTCGGCCATTTGAAGCCTCCTGACTTCTGAGACTCAGCCGAGTGGGATGTTGTCCCGCCCGTAGCGAAGGGTTCGCGCCATCCAGATCAGTTCCTGCAGGAACTTCTCCGTTCGAGCCACGAACGCCTCGTCCTGCAGGCGTCCGGACTGGTCGAACACCTTGGAAACCGAGCCGAAGTTGACGTCCCAGAAAATTGCGACCAGACCCAGCTCGCGGAGCACGGGCAGGAAGTCTTGAATGGCACGTATGCCCCCGAAGGGGCCCGCCGACACTCCGACGATGCCGGCGGGCTTGTGAATGTACTCCTTCAAGCAACTGTCGAGCACGTGTTTCAGGAGCCCCGGGAAACTGTGATTGTATTCAGGCGACACGATGACCAACGCATCGGCGCGAGTCATCTTTTCGGCGAAGGCTGGGTCCTTGATGCCCTCCCCTGCATCGTCCACCCGGATCGTAAGGTCGGCGATGTCGATCAGTTCCGTGTCGATCCCCTCACGACCCCGGAGCCGTTCGACCACGAACCGCGCAGCGTGCGCGCTCATACGACCCTTTCGGGTCGTGCCGAGAATGACGGGAATGCTCAGGGCCCTGGTTGTCGTCACGACAGGCTCCTCCTCGGCGTCCCCACCTCGGAATTAGATGCCGCACGAGAGAGTAGGGTTACGGAGGAAGCCCAGTCGCCCTTCCGTGCACCGCCTGAGTCCTGCGTGTCGTGCGCGGGCTCGTCGTCGACGGGCGAAAGGCCGTCGCTTACGCCCGCAAGCGCGTTGTCCCGGTCAGCAGCAGGTACGACCCGTCACGGGCGCGGTGAAGCATCCCGGCCTCGACAAGGGATTCTAGCAGGGCCTCGCTGCGCTCAGGGTCGAAGTCCCAGAACCGCGAGGCCTGCGCCGCGGTCAGTTTGAGTCCCGGCATCTCCAAGTACTCCGCCTCGATCCGTCGCCAATCGCAATCAATAAGGGTGCGCACAGCCTTCATGACTTATTGGATGCCCTGCACGCGCGGCGGGTACAGCTCGGACCTCGTGCCTGGGGCTTCGGGCCTCGGGCCGTACCTCGGGGCTCGTGCCTCGTGCGGGATACGCATCCGAGCCAACCGGCACGAGGTCCCGCCGTAATGCGCTGCAAGGTCGCGGCATCAAAGGAAGGTAGAGGAACCGAAGGAAGGACCCGCCATGGCTCGCCGGTCGATCGCGTTGATAGCACTGACCCTCACGGCCGGAGTCAGCCTCGCCTCGGCCGGGTCCGGGGACGCAGTCGCGATTGCCCGAGTCACCCCGCGTGTCGCATTTGGGCCCGTCGACGTGATGGCGCTCGTCCAGGTGGAGCCGCACGCCGAGAACCGGCGTCTGCAGCTGATCCTAGACTCGGGAGAGTACTACTTCAGCACCGACATCCAGCTCGATGGTGCCGGGGCGCGGAAGAGTCACTTCGTGACCTGGCGCGCAGTGCGGCCTGGCAAGTATCTGCTCACGGCGACGGTTTACCGCGCAAGCGGCAGGGTGAATCACTGCCGGCGAGAACTTCGGATCTATGGACCTGACGAGTCAGTTGCCTTCGACAAAGACGTGAGGGACCCTGCGATATCGGGCGACCCACGCTGAGAATCGAAGGCCGTCGGCGGTGAGTGACAGACAGGAGCACCACCGTGAACAGTCATCGGTTTCGGTACCGCATCGGGCCGCTCGTGGCGACGATCGCGCTGCTGATAATGGAACTGACGGTCATGGCGTGCGCGCTCGCGACTGTCTTCTTGGCGGACGTCTCCGATTGGCTCGGCAAAGCGACTGTGGTAGGGTGAACGCTTCCTCGGCTAACCGAGAGGTCATGAGTTACCTTCCCGCAGCGGAGCTGCCGAAGACGTTTGGCCCTTTCGCCAAGTTGCAGGAGCGGTTCGGGTTTGTGCCGAACATCTTCCGCGCGCAGACGCTCCTGCCGCGCGCTATCGAGGCCGAGGCGGGCATCGCCGAGGCAGTCCTCCTCAGCGAGCGCGACCTCACGCGAGTGGAAAAGGAGCGCCTGCTGCTCAGGATTGCCGGCGCCCACGGCAACACCTGCTGCGTGACGGCCCACAGCGAGATGCTGCGGTCGCTGGGTGTGCCCGACCAGCAGATCGACCTCATCGCGAGCGATCACCGCATCGCCGGGCTTTCCAGCCCGGACGCCGCGCTCCTCGATTTCGCGGTGAGGTTGAGTCGTACGCCGACGCGGATCACTCGCGCGGACGTGGACCTGCTGCGCGGCTGTGGCTTCAGCGACGAGCAGATCCTGGAGGCGGTCGCCGTCACCGGACTCACCGAGTTCTTGTGCTGTCTCTCGGTGGGGCTGGGTGTCACGCCCGATTCTCCGCCGCGAAGAGCCCCGGTCGGTGCTGAGGCGGGCGACTCGGGGCCTGTGGGGACCGCCGGGCACAGGCACGCCGCTGGCCCGTACCTGGGGAGTGTCCCGCTGACGGAGCAAACGTTCCCGCCATTCGCCTTTTTCCGCGAGAAGTTCGGGTTTATTCCCAACATTTTTCGCGCACAGACGCTGCGCCCGGACTTCGTCGAGGCTGAGGCCCGAATGGTCGACGCGGTGCTGCTGACCGAAGACGTGCTGTCGCGCGTGCGGAAGGAGTTCATCCTTCTCGTCGTCTCGGCGGCGAGTCTCAATACGTACTGCGTCGCGGTGCACTGTGAGATGCTGCGAGCGCTCGGTGTGCCTGCCGAGGACTCCGACCGCATCGCGGTGGATCACCATCGTGCCGGGCTGTCGGCGGCCGACACTGCACTGCTGGATTTCGCGCTGGCGCTCGCGCGCCGGCCCGCCCAGTACGGCCGGGCGGACGTAGACGCGCTGCGCCGCAGCGGCTTCGCGGACGTCGAGATTCTCGAGGCGATCGTCATGACCGCCTTGACGGCGTTCCTCAACACGCTGCAGATGGGGCTCGGCACCGTCCCAGACTTCGAGCCTTTACGGGTGTTTCGGCCGACAGGAACCGCGGCACCCGGCGCCGTCACCCAGCATCCGACTGGTGTGGTGGCATCCGCCGCGGATGCTGCCGACGCGGACCTGGTCCGCAAGGCGCAGGCGGGCGATCTCGGCGCGTTCGAGGCGCTCGTCCGTCGACATCACACTCGCGTGTTTCGCACGCTCGTCGGCATGACCGGCAGCCCGGAGGATGCCGAGGACGATCTCCAGGGCGCGTTTCTCAAGGCCTACCAGCACCTGCGCGAGTTCGAGGGCCGGTCGTCGTTCTCGAGCTGGCTGACGCGCATTGCGATCAACGAGGCGCTGCAGCGCCTGCGCGCCCAGGGCCGGGCCGGCATTACGGAAGATGGGCCCGAGGTCGGCGAAGCGTTCCGCCCGCGGGAAATCGAGGCGTGGGACGACAATCCGGAGCAGCGCTATTCGAAAAAAGAGCTACGGGAGCTGGTCGAGCGGGAGATTCTCAAGCTGCCCGCGATCTACCGCACCGCCGTGGTACTAAGAGATCTCGAACAGCTCTCGACCGACCAGGCTGCCGCGGCCTTGGGGATAGAGGTCACGACGTTGAAGTGGCGGTTGCACCAGGGGCGCCTGCTGCTGCGAGAGGCGCTCGCGCCCCGGTTCAGCCAGCCGATGGGAAGGTCCCATGTATAGCTGCGATGACGTGATCGTGGCGTTGGCTGGTTATCTCGATGAGGACCTGACCGACGATCTTCGTCGTGAGCTTGAGCTGCACCTGACACAGTGTCGCCGGTGCCGCGTGGTGTACGACTCAACGCGGAAGACCCTGAGGATTCTCACCGAGAGCCGGTCGTTCGAACTGCCCGAGCGCGCGTCGGAGGGTATCGTCGCGCGCATTATGGCGAAGCTGCGGCAGTCGGACGCCAAGCCGCCCGAGCCCCGCTGATTTCCGCTATCGCGTGTCCTTGGGCCGGGGCCGCTGTAGAACGATCAGCGTTTCATCGTCGCGGACCGGCTCGCCCCGGCGGAACGCATCCACGAGTGCAAGCAGCGTCGCACCGGCCGCCAAAGGTGACTCCACCGGCAGCGCGTGGGCTAGCTCCATGAGCCCATCGCCGTCAATCTGGCGCCCGGCGACGTCAACCGCTTCAGAAAGCCCGTCCGTGTAGCACATCAGCAGATCACCGACGCCGAGCTCGACGACGATATCGGTGTAAGCGCCCCCGAAGAAGTCCATTCCGAGCGGGAGGTCGGCTGCTAGATGTGATCCATCGGCGGTCGTCTGCCGCAGCCAGTCCCAGCGTCCTTCGTCCGCGTGATACCAGAGCGGTGGCGGGTGGCCGGCGTTGGTGAACACGAGCCTGCCAGATTCGGAATCGAAACCGATCACGAGCGCGGTCGCAAAGGTCGCATTTTCCACGCCCTCGAGGTTGTGAATGGCGGCACTCAGCTCGTGCAGAAACTCGGGCTGCTCGACCCGGTTGATGTGGCTCCGCATGAGCCTGAGCAGCCGCTCGGCCATAGGGCTGACCGCGCGGCCATGACCGCTGACGTCGGCGAGCGCGATCCGGCAGAGAACACCCGCGTCACAGACGGACAGATAGTGGATATCCCCGCCATTCTGACCGAGCTCGATCGGCGCCGAATACACCCAGCCCTGGAGCCCCGGGAGCTCCACCGAGTGGGCGACGTTGCTGTTCGCGCCCCATATCTCGCTGCACATGAGGGTGTGCGGCAACGCTGGCTTCTCTGCTGCAGATCGATCGACGTCGGGCATCGTTGAGACACTCATCCTGAGTCTTCTCGATTGGATGCTCCAGAGTCCGCCAGGTTACGCCTGGGGTCATTCCGGTGATCGGGTCAAGGTCACTGGCGAGCGATCGATGTGGGGTCTGTTCGTCGGAGGACGACCTTCGAGGAATCGAAGTCCGGCACGGTCCCGAGACCGAAGGCGATGAAGTTGGCGAACTTCGCGAAGCCAACCACGACGACGGTTTCCAGGATCTGCTCGTCGCTGAAGCCGTAGGTGCGCAGGCCATCGATGTCTCGGCGGCTCGCTTTCGTGGGCTGGCTGTTCAACTTGACCGCGAAGTTGAGGAGGGCCTTGAGGGACATCGGGAGGTTCGTGGCCGTGTGATCGACTGCGACCTGCTCCGGTTCGGGTCCCTCGATGCCGAGCATGCGCACGATCTCGCAATGGGCCGTCACGCAGTAGGTGCTGAGATTCGCCGCCGAGCACACAAGAAAGATGTATTCCTTCTGCTGGCGTGTCAGGGCGCCTTCCTTGATCAGGATTGCGCCCATCAGTTGGACCTCGGCGTCGAGGATATCGGGCCGCATCGTCTGAGCCCGGAAGAAGTTCGGGATGAATCCGAAGGCGTTCTTGGAGAGGGTGAACGGCGGGAAGTTCTCTTCGTCGACCGGCGCTTCGCGAAGGTAGCTCATCGGTTCCTCTCCGCGGATGCTACGACCGGCCAGGTGTCACGTCAAGGAGAACGGCGGTGCCCGAACCACGCGCCGCATTGGGCGACCACCCCGAGTGGCTGGAGGCAGCGGTAGAATCTCTCGATCGGGCGGCGACACGTGCGCAAAGCGCTCGCCATCACCACGCTTGTCATCCTCCTGAGCGCGGGAGCCATCGCCGGACCGGCCTGCCACCCATCACAGGCGTCCGACTTGAGGCTCGCGCGCGAGGTGCTGGTGTTCTGGAACGACCTTGGGAGAAAGCTGGTCGAGATGGCCGAGGACTTCCCTGAAGAGCGCTACGGCTACAGGCCGACACCCGAAGCTCGAGGTTTCGCGGAGATCCTTCACCACGTTGCGGAGGAGAACTACGTCTATCTCCAGACCGCTCGCGGCGAGCGCGTCGACCGCGACGCCTTGAGTCGCCGGAAGCTCGGCACGAGGACGGAACTGACGGGATTCCTGAAGGAGTCCTTCGATCAGGGCGGAGCGCTCGTCGCGAACACGACCGACGCCCAGATGCTCGAGCAGGTCACGACCCCGTACGGCAAGCGGCTGACGCGCATGG
Source organism: Vicinamibacterales bacterium (assembly GCA_050745085.1). Taxonomy (GTDB): domain Bacteria; phylum Acidobacteriota; class Vicinamibacteria; order Vicinamibacterales; family 2-12-FULL-66-21; genus DATAEE01. Next base: position 3,157 of record JBOGJB010000388.1, on the reverse strand, counting down.
CCTTCTGGCTCGAGCTGGTGCAGCACGCCGCCGAGCACTACGGCAATCTGGTTACCTATTACAGGCTCACCGGCATGATTCCGCCCGAGACGCGGCGGGCACGGCCGGCGCCCCGCCCGTAAGCCGCCCGATCAAGCCCCGAGATCTGCTGCGACCCGGCACATTTTCCCATTTGACGGCGCTCGGGCTCTCGGGAAAAATGAACGCTCCTCAAACACCTGGAGTCCGCGTTGTGGATGCATCGACAGCCGTAACGAAGGCGAGGGACGTGGCGGCGGCCGTGCTGGCGCCCGCCGTTGCCGAGAACGACAAGAGCGCGAGTTTCTCGACGAAGGCGGTCGAGGCTCTGGGGGCAGCCGGTCTGCTGGGCCTGCTCGTGCCGGGCGAGCTTGGCGGCTCGGCGCTCGGACCTCGCGCCCTGAGCGACGTCACGGCGGCGCTCGCGGAAGCGGACGCGTCGGTGGCTATGGTGTTCCTGATGCACTGCGCGGCCTCCGCCGCGATCGCGGCGGCGCCGCGGACGACTCGCCTGGAGCAGGTCCTCCGCGAGATCGGCGCCGGACGACACCTGACGACGCTGGCGTTCAGCGAGTCCGGATCGCGGAGCCACTTCTGGGCACCCGTCTCGCGGGCCGAGACCCTGAACGGGGCCGGCGTTCGCCTGAGCGCGCGCAAGTCGTGGGTCACGAGCGCCGGGTACGCCCAGAGCTACGTCACGTCGTCGCTCGCGCCAGGCGCTGCGACGCCGACCGAATCGAGCCTGTATGTGGTGCTGGCCGACACGCCGGGGCTGAGCGTCGCCGCCCCCTGGGATGGCATGGGGCTGCGCGCCAACGCGTCGGCGCCGATGGTGTTCGAGGGATGCACTGTTCCGCTTGACTTGCGGATCACCGACGATGGCGGCGGCTTCAACACGATGCTCGGCGTCGTGCTCCCCCTCTTCAACGTCGGATCCGCGGCAGTCGCGCTGGGCATCTGCCGCGCGACGGTGGCGTCCACCATTCAACACCTCAAGACCGCCAGGTTCGAGCATCTCGGCGTCACGCTCGGCGAAGGACTGCCGACGCTGCGGGCGCATCTCGCGACCATGCAGGTGCAGACCGACAGCCTGGCGGCGCACCTCGACGACACGATCGCGCAGATCGAGCGCCGGGCGGACACGATGATGCTGCGCGTGCTCGAATCGAAGGTGGTCGCCGGTGAGACGGCCATCGCCGTCACGTCCACCGCGATGCGCGTCTGCGGCGGCGCGGCCTTTTCGGGGCATACGAGCATCGATCGCCATTTCCGTGACGCGCACGCCGGCGCCGTGATGGCTCCGACCGCCGATATGCTGCGCGAGTTCATCGGCAAAGCCCTTCTGGGACTGCCGCTTTTCTGACATGCGACATGGGGAACGTGGAATGGCAAACGACGTAGCTGGCGAGACGATCTGGGTTGGGGCGGTCGCCTACGATCCGAAGGTCGTGACCATCTGGGAAGGGATGCGGCGGTACTTTCATGCGGAGGCGCGGCTGCCCGTCGAGGTCGTGCTCTTCCAGAGCTATGAGGCGCAGGTGCTGGCGCTGCTGGCCGACCCGTCGGCAGCGGGCCCGAGCATCGACATCGGCTGGAACACGAACCTCGCCTACCTGCAATCGCTGCGATGGAGCGGCGGCCGGTGCCACGCCGTCGCGATGCGCGACACCGACGTCGGGTGGACGACGAAGATTATCGCGCTCGCCGGCGGGCCGGTACGGTCGATCGACGATCTGCGCGGCCGCACGCTGGCGCTCGGCAGCCGTGACAGCGGCCACGCCGCCATTATGCCGGTGCACTTTCTGTCGGAGCTGGGGCTCGGGGAGGGACGCGACTACCGGACGCTGCGCTTCGATCTCGACCTCGGCAAGCACGGCGACACCGGCACCAGCGAGCTGGACGTGCTCAGAGCCGTCATGGATGGGCGCGCCGACGCAGGGGCGGTCGGCAGCCCGTTCTGGGCCGGCGTCGAGCAGCAGCGCCTCCTGCCGGCCGGGTCCGTCGTCGAGATCTGGAGCTCGGCGCCGTACTCGCACTGCATGTTCACCGCCCGACCGGGGTTGAGCCCCGACGTGAGCCGGCGGTTCGCCGCGGCGCTCTACGCGATGGATTTCGACAAGCCGAGCCATCGTCCGATTCTCGAGGCCGAAGGTCTGCGGCGATGGGTACCGCCGTACGACGGGTACGGCTCGCTGGCCAAAGCGTGCGAGCAGCTGGGAATCTTCGAGCGTCAAGCGCCGAGGTCCTATGCGCAGTAGAACAGCCGAGCGAGCCGCCCCCCGTGGGCGCGGGCGGCCGCGAGTGCCTGACGTGCCTGCTCGAGCGCGGCCGCGAGCGGGAAAATATCCCGGCTGACGAGCAGGTCATCGTCGTCAGCGCCGACCGGGTGCCAGTAGACCCCGTCCGCCGTGATCGTGAGTTCCGGCACTAAGTCCTCGCGGCCGACCGCGACTCCCATGGTCGCAAAGCCGCGCAACGCGATACGGCGGACGACCCGGTCCTCCACCGGCACGTGCCGGGCGTCGAGAAACGCGCGGAATTTGGCTTCTTCCTCGTCCGTGCCGACGGTCGCCGCCAGTCGAACGCGGAAGCCCGCGGCGCGCGCGAGCTCGATCCCGTCGACGGCGCGGCGCCAGGTGCCCGGGCCGCGATGACGATCGTGGAGCTCCGGCGTCGCGCTGTCGAGACTGATCTGAAATGTCACGGGGCCACGAGGCAGCGACTCCAGCACAGCGCTCCTGCGACCCGTGAAGAGCATGCCGTTCGTGAGCACGATGGTCGGCGCTGCCTCCGCGCATGCGGTGACGATATCGCCGATGTCGGGGAGCAGGAACGGCTCGCCGCCGGTGATGAAGAATTGACGGACGCCGAGCGGCCCCGCTTCACCAACGATGCGGCGGACCCGTTCGAGGCCGAGCTGGCGCCGGGGCGCAGTCGGCGAAGAGCGAACGCAGCAGTAGTCGCAGCGGAGGTTGCAGTCGAAGTTCGTGTACAACCACAAGCGGGTGCCAATGGGCCGTGCCTCTTCCGCCGCGAGAAACGCCGGGCCGCGGCGGATGACCCAGCGGCTCACGTCGCGGCCGGACGCGACGGCGACGATGCCGTGTCCGGTCAGGCGAGACCAGGCCTCGAGGTCGGT
>JBOGJB010000387.1:0-9938 GCA_050745085.1 Vicinamibacterales bacterium | reverse complement strand
GTCCGCGGCCGCCGCCGCCGCGAGCGCGGTCTTTTCCGGGAATACCTTGATGACCATGCCACCCGAAACCGAGCAGAAGAATAATATGATTCGTTCCACGGAGGGGCCAGGGTGAACCGTAGGGGCTTTCTTCAGTCGCTCGCAGCCGGGATCGCGCTCCCCTCGCTCGCCACACCGGCCCAACGCCGCCAGGCCACGCTTGGGTTTTCGACGCTCGGCTGTCCGGCCTGGGATTGGATCGCCATTCTCGATTTCGCGGCGAAGCACGGCTTCGGATCCATCGAGCTGCGTGGCTTGCAGACGGTGATGGATCTCACCGAGCGGCCGGAGTTCAGCCCCGAGCGGATTGGGCGATCGCGGAAAGAGCTCGCCGATCGCGGCGTGCGCGTGTCATGCCTGGGCAGCTCGGCCCGGATGCACGAGACGGATCTCGCGGGGCGGCAGACGCAGATGGCGGAGGCACGGCGGTTCATCGACCTTGCCGCGACGCTGGGCGCTCCTTATGTTCGGGTCTTCGGCGACAGGCTCGACGCGACGCGGCGCGAGCAGGTCCTGGCGCACGTCTCCTCCGGACTGCGCGAGTTAGGGAGCTACGCGGGTGACCGCGGCGTGGTCGTCGTGATTGAGTCGCACGGCGACTTCGTCGAGTCGCCGACGCTGAAGGAGCTGCTCGAGCGAACGGCCTCGCCGCATGTCGCCCTGCTCTGGGACGCCCACCACACCTTTGCCGCCGGCAAGGAAGAACCCGAGCAGACGATTGAACAGCTCGGCCGGTACATTCGCCACACCCATCTGAAGGACTCGCGACCCGGCGAGAAGGAACGACAGTACGTGCTCACCGGCGAAGGCGACGTTCCGGTGAAGCGCCAGGTGCAGTTGCTCGCGAAGAGCGGCTACACGGGCGACTACTCGTTCGAGTGGGAGAAGCGCTGGCACCCGGAGATCCCGGAGCCGGAGGTGGCGTTTCCGCATTTCGCCCGCGTCCTCCGAGAGTATCTGGCCTAGACCGCTGCCGCCTGGCGGGGCTGGCGGAGTCCCCGAGCGGCGTCGAGAGGTGTTCCATGAAGCGTGCGACCGTGTTCCTGGGCGAGATGACCAACCCTGAAGTCGAGGAGTTCCTGACGCGGCATCATTCCGTGATCGTGCCGACCGGCGCGACCGAGCAGCACGGACCGCACGCGCCGCTGGCGACCGACGTCCTCATTCCGCAGGAGATTGCCCGCCGCGTCGCGCCGCAGATCGGCGCCATCGTCGCGCCGCCGCTCAGCTACGCGCTGTCGTACCCGCACGCCGGCTTCAAGGGACTCGTGACCATCCGGATTCCGACGTTCATGGCGCTCGTCGAGGATGTCGCCGTGGCGCTCGCCACCGCCGGTTTCCGCCGCATCATCTTTCTGAACGGGCACTACGACAACACGTACGCGATCGCGTACGCCTGCGCGAACGCGGCCGAACGACTGCCGCGGGACGTCAAGGCATTTCCGCTGAACTACTGGGACGGCTTTCCGCCCGAGGTAGCGCGCGAGTACATCAGTCTGGCAAAGGGCATGCACGCCAACGCCGCGGAGACCGGTGCCATTCTGGCCATCGACCCCGGTCTGGTTGACATGGAGAAGGCCAACGCCGAGTTTCCGCCGTTCCCCGACTACACGGTGAACACCGGACCCGTGCACACCGCGTTCTTCTTCACCTCCCCCGGCTCCGTGTACTGGGCCACTCGCTCGGGCACGTGGGGTGACGCGACGCAGGCGACACGGGAGCTCGGCGAGCGGTACCTGCAGGCGGGCGTCGATGCCACGCTGGCGGTGCTTGCGGATCTCGAGAAGACCTTCGCCGCCATGCCGCCACGCTAGGCAGCCTGGTGTACCGTCATCCTCATGCCATAGCGCGGCCGCAGTGTGATCAGCGCCTGCGGCTCGACCGGATGTCCGGGCACGAGGTCCAGCCGATACCGCTGCACGACCATGGCCAGAATGATCGCGGCTTCCATCAAGGCGAACTGATTGCCGATGCATTGGCGCGGCCCGCCGCCGAACGGAAAATACGCAAAGCGGTGGCGCCGCGCCGACTGGTCGGGCGTGAAGCGCTCGGGATCGAAGCCCTCGGGATTGGGCCAGAGCGAAGGCCGGCGGTGGACGACGAACGGGATCATGAAGACGAGCTGCCCTTTGGCAATCCGGTAGCCACCGATCCGGTCGTCGGCGAGCGCCTGCCGTGAGAAGCCCCAGGCCGGCGGATACAGACGCACCGTTTCGTCGAACACCATCCGCGTGAACGGCAGGCGTTCGAGGTCATCGAACGACGGCGGCCGCCCGCCGAGCGCGTCGCGAACCTCGCGTGTCAGGCGGGTCCGGACCGCAGGGTGCGTCGACAGCAGATACCATGCCCACGACAGCGCCAATGACGTGGTCTCGTGCCCGGCCAGCAGCATCGTCATGACCTCGTCACGCACCTGCGTATCGCTCATGGTCTCGTTCGTTTCTTCGTCTCGCGCCGAGAGCAGCATGGACAGGAGGTCGCCGTTCGACGACTCCCGCGCCCCGCGGCGCCGCTCGATGATGCGGTAGACGACCGCGTCCAGCTCGGCGAGCGCCCGCCGGAAGCGGCGATTGCGCGGCGTCGGCAGGCGCCGCTCGATCCCGAGGGACCAGAAGTTTTCCCCGACGTGGCGGTTGACGAGCGGCCAGGCCCAATTGACGACCTCGGCGTCGGAGCCGAGGTCGGTGCTGAACATCGTGAGGACGATGATGTCCTGCGTGAGCCGCATCATCTCGTTCACGACGTCGATTGCCTCGCCGCGATCGGCGAAAGCGCGCCATCGGTCGAGGAAGGCGCGCGTCGTCTCCGCCATGGTCGCCGCCAGCGCCGCCAGACGCTGGCGATGGAACGCGGGCTGTGCGAGGCGCCGCTGCCGCAGCCAGAAGTCGTCTTCGCTGGTCAGCAGACCGTTGCCGAGGCCTGCCTTCAACCGGTCGTACAACGGACTCTTGTGGTAGTTGCGATAGTTGTCTTGGAGCACGTGCTTGATGTCGTCCGGGTTGCACACGACGTACCCGTGGTATGCACCGGCCTTCATGTGAACGAAGTCGCCGTACCGTTCCGCCGCGTCGAGATAGACGCGCAGGGGATTCTCCCGCAGGTGCGGAAGCATGCCGATGAGCGGATAGCCGCGAGGGCCAGGAGGGGACGGGTTCATGCCTCTTCCGTTCAGCGCGAGCCTGGTGTACTATGCGCCCACTCCCACCCGGCGGGTAGTCTCCGCTCGCCGACTCGATCCTCTCAGGCTGTCGAGGTTCCCAGGCCTCGGCGATAACGCCACAGCCGTACTCACAGGAGCCTTGTCATGTACCATGTCGCCCCACACGGATCCCGCTACGGGCAGGGATCCGACCGGACCGAGACGGCGGCCTCACCATGCGAACCCGGGACGCAGCAAATGCCTGCCGGCGCTCGCGACGAGGCGGACGCGATTCGCGCGAAGGCGGAGCAGGATGCGGCTCGAATCATCCGCGACGCCGAAGAACGGGCCGATCTGCTGGTGAAAGAGAGGCTTGCATACGCCGAGCGAGAGCTGGAGCGCCTGCGTTCGCTCAGACGCAACATCGGAACCCTTTTGGAGTCCAGCGTCTCCGCGCTTCGGCTGGTCGAGCATCTGTTGCCGCATGACCGCGCTCGCGGCACCAGCGAATCTCAATCCGCCGTCCACCGTCTCCGTCTGGGTCTGGTACACGCGTTCCAGAGTCCATACCGATACGCGACCGTTTTCGCGGTCTGCATGGTCATCGGGGGGGCTCTCGCGGCGGCCGCCTGGTATTCCGTTCTGCCGCGGCCCGCGCCGCTCTCGGCGGACGCGACGCCGCGTGCTGCCGACGCCCCTGAAGCGCTGCCAGCCGTCCGTCAAGCGGCGGGTGCCGCTGTCGTGCCCCTGGCGCCCTCGCTCTCACCCACCGCGACCAGCGGCGACTCCCCTACGTTGGCAGAGGTATCGACCGCGGCGGCTCAGTCTCCAGCGCTTACGGTCGTGCTCTCGGCTGAGCGCCAGTGTTGGATCCGCGCCACGATCGACGGCACGCAGGTCATGGAGCGTCTGCTCGAGCCCGATCAGCAGCTCGTGCTGCGGGCGCGTGAACGCATCCTCCTCCGAGTCGGCGATGCGGGCGCTCTCTCGGCAACCATCAACGGGAAGCCGGCCACGCGCTTTGGACGGCCCGGAGAAGTGATCACACGGCAGATCACGCTGCAGAATTATTCTCGATGGCTCGTGGGCCTCTCCTGAACCCTGGCGGGCTCAGGTTTCCTGAAAGCTCCGGCCCGTGCGCCGGGACCAGGTCGGTCCGAAGCGATCCGGCACGTCGAGCGCGTTGAAGATGCCCAGCGGATGCGCACCGTCGAGGTATCGCTCGCGCTGCGACTCGAGCGTCTTGACCTCGTCGCTGAAATCTGCCAGATGACGCTCGTAGACGACCGTTTCGCTCCAATACTCGACCAGCAGGTACCGCGAGGGCTGCGCGAGGTCCTTCAAGAATGAACTCCCCAGAAACGCCCGGCTTCGGCGCGACAGCGCGGTCCACTCGCCGTCGGCACCGAAGAAGTGCTCGAAGGCGTCTTGATGCTCAGGTTTGACGTCGAACTGCCAGGCGACGGCGATCACAGTTAGGCCTCCGCGCTCATCATACCGCACGCCGCAGCGCGAACGCTCGGGCCGGGATCAACGCGGCAGCCGCTTCTGCAACTCCCTCTCGAGCTCGTCGAGCCGATCGTTGAATTCGACCCAGCGAGCCTGCTCGGCCGCGAGCAGCGCTGCCAGGGAAGATTCCTGCGCGCGGAGTTCCTTTTCACGCTTGAGTTGTTCCTCGAACAATGCTTTCACCGGGTGGCCCGCGGTGTCTCCTGCCGCCGCCGCCGCGCCCTGGTTGCGCGCCTCCTCCTCGGACGCTTTCCACTGCGGTTCGATGAGGGCCCGGGTCCGCTCCACGCCGGCCAACTGCTCGCGCGTGCTGGTCATCTGCTGCACGATCGTGTTGATGCGATGCTCCTGGAGCTGGAGACGTCCGACGAGCAGCTGCGCGCGAATGCTCGCGCCCGAGGCCTGATTGAGCTCGGCCCGCAGCGCCCGTACTTCGGCCAGCAAATCATCCATCGACGCGGGAGGGCGCTGAGTCTGCCCGGAGACGCCGGAGACCACACCCGCGGCCACCAGGCACACGATTCCGAGCGTGCTCCGGACAGTGAGCTTGAACATCACGCACCTTCCTGTGGCTTTCAGCCTTCGCCGACATGACGATGTCGCGATCGCGACCGTTACAAAGACGAAAAAGAGGGAGGCAAGCGACGACAGGCGCCGTGAGGGGGGCGATCACCCCATCTTCTGCATCGACGAGAGGAACTCCGCGTTGCTCTTGGTCTTCCCCATCTTGTCGAGCAGCAGCTCCATCGCTTCGACCGGCGACAGCGGCGTCAGGACCTTGCGCAGGACCCAGACGCGGTTGAGATCGTCCTTCTGGATGAGCAGCTCCTCCTTGCGGGTGCCGCTCTTCTGAATGTCGATTGCCGGGAACACGCGCTTGTCCGAGAGCTTCCGGTCGAGGTGGATCTCCATGTTGCCGGTGCCCTTGAACTCTTCGAAGATCACATCGTCCATCCGCGATCCTGTGTCGATCAGCGCCGTCGCGATGATCGTCAGCGATCCGCCTTCTTCGATATTCCTGGCGGCGCCGAAAAATCGCTTCGGCTTCTGCAGCGCGTTCGAATCGAGACCGCCCGACAGCACCTTGCCCGAGGGGGGGATGACCGAATTGTACGCGCGCGCGAGGCGCGTGATCGAGTCAAGCAGGATGAGCACGTCCTTCTTGTGCTCGACCAGCCGCTTCGCCTTCTCGATCACCATCTCGGCGACCTGGACGTGACGCTGCGCGGGCTCGTCGAACGTGGAGGAGATGACCTCGCCGTCCACCGAGCGCTGCATGTCGGTGACCTCCTCGGGCCGCTCGTCGATGAGCAGGACGATGAGGTACACCTCCGGGTGGTTCTTCGCGACCGACTGCGCGATGTTCTGGAGCAGCATCGTCTTGCCGGTGCGCGGCGGCGCGACGATGAGGCCGCGCTGCCCCTTGCCCACCGGGACCATCAGGTCCATCACCCGCGCCGACAGGTTGTCGGGCGCGGTCTCGAGCGCCAGCCGCTGCTGCGGGTAGAGCGGCGTCAGGTTCTCGAAGAAAAGCTTGTCTCGCGCCTGTTCGGGCGCCTCGAAGTTGACCGCCTCGACCTTGATCAGTGCGAAGTAGCGCTCCCCTTCCTTCGGCGGCCGGATCTGCCCGGAGACCGTGTCGCCGGTCTGGAGGTCGAACTTCCGGATCTGCGAGGGAGACACGTAGATATCGTCCGGGCCGGGCAGGTAGTTGTAGTCGGGCGCGCGCAGGAAGCCGAAGCCGTCGGGCAAGACCTCGAGCACGCCTTCCGAGAAGATGAATCCGCTCTGCTCGGTCTGCGCCTTCAGGATCTGGAAGATCAGCTCCTGCTTGCGCATGCCGGTCGCGCCGGCGACGTTGAGGTCCTTGGCGATCTGTGTGAGCTTCTGGATGCTCATATCCTTCAGCTCGGCGATGTTCAGCCCCTGCGGCCGTCCCCCTTCGCGTCGTTGAGCGGGGGCGGCGGCGGAATCGGCCTGCGGGGCGTTGTCTGTCGCGGCGGCGACGGACTGATCCTGTGGCGCGGCTGGGTCCTGATCAGCGGATCCGCGCCCTGGTGTGCGCTTGTGATTTGTAGGCATGAGCGATTGTTGCTGCGGTGTTAACTCTCTCGGTTGTGTTAGGAGCTGCTCGAACTCGAAGCAGGCGCGGCAAGTGGAAAGACCGACCGCCCGCGTCAGTGACAGGAGATGTCTCTGAAGTGTTTCGCTTGGGGGCAGTATAGGCCGGCGAGCCTGGCGTGTCAATCGGCTCGCCGGAGGAGCGGGACGAGGATGATCACGGCGGCGACCGCCAGCAGGACCGTCGAAAGGGGGCGGCTCAGCAGGACGAGCGGATTCCCCTCGCCGATCGCTACGGCCCGGCGGAACTGCTGCTCCGCCAGCGGCCCCAAAATGAGCCCCAGGATCGCCGGTGCCATCGGAAAGTGGTGGAGCCGCATCCAGCACCCCGCGGCCCCGACGATGTAGACCACCGCGACGTCCACAGTCGAGCCGTTCAAGCTGTACGCCCCGACAGTGGCCAGCACGAGTACGCCTCCGAACAGGAGAGGCTTCGGAACCAGAAGCACGCGGGCCCAGAGGCCGACGAGCGGCAGATTGAGCGCGAGGAGCATGACGTTGCCGATGTAGAGGCTCGCGATCATGGTCCAGAGGAGTGCGGGCTGGGTCTCGAAAAGGAGCGGCCCCGGCTGCAGCCCGTACTGCTGAAACGCCGCCAGCAGGACGGCCGCCGTCGCCGACGTCGGCAGGCCCAGCGCCAGCAGCGGGGCGAGCACGCCGGCTGCGGCCGCGTTGTTCGCCGCTTCGGGTCCTGCGACGCCCTCGATGGCGCCGCGTCCGAACTCGTTCCGCTCTCGTGCGAGCCGGCGCTCCAGGCTGTAGGACAGGAGTGTCGGGATCTCGGCGCCGCCGCAGGGGAGCGCGCCGAGCGGAAACCCGATCGCGGCACCACGCAGCCACGGCTTCCACGAGCGAGACCAGTCCTCACGCGTCATCCAGGGCGATCCGCCGATCGACGCGACCGTTTCTTCGTCGCGGCCATGGGTCCAGGCCATGGAAAACGTTTCGCCGACCGCGAAGAGGCCAATCACGAGCAACACGACGTCGACGCCGTCGAGCAGCTGGGGGATGCCGAGGGACAGCCGGGCCGCACCGGTCAGCGGATCGATGCCGATGAGCCCGAGCGCCAACCCGAAGAACAGACTCCCAAGGCCGCGCAGGACCGACGGACCGAGCAGCGTCGTGATCGCCGCGAAGGCGACCATCACAAGCCCGAAGTACTCGGCCGGACCGAAGAGGAGCGCAGAGGCGGCGAGCGCCGGCGCGAGGAATGTCAGGCCCAGCGTGGCGATGGTGCCCGCGACGAAGGAGCCTATCGCGGCCGTGGCGAGCGCCGGCGCCGCGCGTCCCTGTCGAGCCATCAAGTGCCCTTCAAGCGCCGTCATCATCGATGCGCTCTCCCCCGGCGTATTGAGCAGGATCGTCGTCGTCGAGCCGCCGTACATCGCGCCGTAGTAGATCCCGCCGAACATGATGAACGCGCTCGTCGGCTCCAGGCTGAGCGTCAGCGGGAGCAGCAACGCGACGGTGAGGGCCGGTCCGATCCCTGGCAGCACGCCGACGAGCGTCCCGAGCGTGGCGCCGGCGACCGACCAGAGCAGATGCGCGGGCGTCACCGCGGCGCGCAGCCCGTCGGCCAGCGAGGCCAGCGTATCGGTCACAACACGCCCTGAAGCAGCCCCACCGGGAGCGCGAGCGAGAGGCCGCGCGTGAAAAGCAGATACACGCCGAGCGCGAACGCGAGTCCGATGCCGAGGTTGCGGCCCCACCGGAGGCTGCCGAACCCGCGGGCCGTCAGGCAGAACAACAGCGTCGAGGAGATCAGGAATCCGGCGCGCTCGAGCAGCACCAGGCTGACGATCGCGCCCAAGGCAACCCAGGCGACGCCGCGCGGGTTGCCGGCGTCACGCGGCCGGTCCGGTTCTGTCACACGTCGCCGCCGGCGCTCAACGATCAACGCTGTGGCGACGATTGCGAGCCCCGCGCCGACGAGCGTGGGAAAGACGCTTCCTCGACCGCGCGCGACAGGCGCAACGTCGCTTCCGGACCGCAGGCCGAGCACGATCGACTCGATCCGACTCTCTTCCTGCTTCAGGAACGGGCCGAACTCCGACGCCGGCAGATACAGATCGGTCCAGCCGAACCGCTCGAGCGCCGCGCGCCAGGAGGCCGAGTCATGCAGGAGCGCCGCGACGCGCCCAAGCTGCGCCTGGAGGTCCGGCGTCGCGCGGACGGGACCGACGACGCCGCGCCAGTTCGACAGCACGACGTCGTAGCCCTGCTCGGCAAGCGTCGGGATCGCGATCCCGTCCACGCGGGCAGCCGACGAGATCGCGAGCGCCCGAAGCGCGCCGCTCGCCACGTGCTGCGCGAACTCGCCGTAGCCGGCGACGCCGGCCGACACCTGGTTGCCGAGCAGCGCCGCGAGAGACTCGCCCCCGCCGGAGAACGCGATGTAGTTGATCCGGGACGGCGCGACGCCCGCGGCGCGCGCGAGCAGGCCCACGAACAACTGATCGGTGCCGCCCGCCGACCCGCCGGCCCAGGAGACCGACGCTGGACGGCTCCGAAACGCCGCCACCAGGTCGGCCAGCGTGCGGAACTCGGAGGCTGCCGGAACCACGATGACTTCGTACTCGCCTGTCAGCCGGGCGATCGGGGTCACGCGACCGAGAGACACGGGCGCTTGATTGGTGACGATGGCGCTCTGCATGACGAGTCCGGTGACGAGCAGCGCCGGCTCGTCCCGGCGGACTCCTTTGACGAAGCGCGCGAGGCCGATGGTCCCTGCGGCGCCGGCGACGTTTTCGACCGACACGACGCGGGCGAGTCCCTCGTCGAGCAGGGCCTGTCGCATGGCGCGGGCGGTCTGGTCCCATCCGCCCCCAGGTGCGGCTGGAGCGATGATGCGGAGGGAGTCAACAAGCGGCGCCGTCGCCGGTTGCGCGACCGCTGCCGAGGGGACGGGAAGCTGGAGAAGAGCACAGAGCGCGAGGTGCGCCGTCACTGGCGGGCTAGCGTACACGACCGCGCCGTTGCAGGTTGAACAGCCGCAGCACCTCGTCCTCGCTGGTGGCATCCTCGGGCGCCCGGTCGGCGCGCACGCCGCGCACAATGCGGGGGAATCGGAGCGCGAGGCCGGACTCGGGATGCTGCGCGTCGCGGCCCAGGCCGGCGGTGTGCACCGGGC
>JBOGJB010000386.1:0-4511 GCA_050745085.1 Vicinamibacterales bacterium | reverse complement strand
GCTTCGTCCTCGCCGCGGCGCACGCCGACGGCGTGCACGTCCCGGACCTCCTGCCGCTCGACGAGCTCGCCGTGCGGACGTGCAACTCGACCTATCGCATTGTGGTCGTCGCGCCGGACGACGCGCGGATCCTGGTCCAGGGGGGCGCCTTTTTCCCCCTGCCGTGCCATGCACACTTGTGTGGCGGCACTCTCGGTGGCAGCCTGCTTAAGCTGCACTGGATCGGCTGCGGCTTCCACCTGGAGATCCTGCACGAAGGCCGCCGCATCGTCACTACGCGCGTGCGGTCGATCGCGATCAACCCCGACGGCGCACGAGCCCACTAGGCGGGGTCTCGTGCTCTCGCGGCATCACCCTTTCACGCTCCTGGACGAGTCCAGTACGAATTGAGGTGCGTCGGGCCCGGCCAGTGCCAGCCCGCGTGACCATCAGGAACGTCCTGCGGTCCGGCATGACGTCGTCGCAGGTGTGCCCGTCGAACCAGTTCAACTGGTGACGATACATGTGCCGGGAGAGAGCCAAGGGGTCGGGCACATTATACCCACCTCAGCACTGTCAGGGCCGCACGAACACCAGCCCCTCAATCTGCTCGAAGTGAGCGTCAAAGGAAAGCAGATCGGCGCCCGTCTCCATGGCGTGCGCGGCGATCCACACGTCATTGGTCGGCAGGGGCGTGCCCTTCTTCCGCAGCGTGGTCGCAATTCGGCTGAATCGGTCGGCCGTGGTCAAGGACACAGGCACGAACGTCACGTATGGGCTGTCGAGGAACGCATTCAGCTCGGCGCGGTTTTGCTCATATCGGGTTCCGTGCCGAAACCCGAACAGCAGTTCGCCCGCGACGATTGCCGGGAGATACACCCGCTCGGCGCCTCGGACAGACTCCGCGACGCCCGCATGGCCCCGCATGAGCGCGGCATACGCGTTGGTGTCGAGCAGGACCTTCACCGCCAGAATCGCTCGTCGACTGCTTCCAGAGGCTGGATGCCCTCCAGGAATCTCTCGGCTTCAGCCGCGGACCATCGGCCGATCAGCGTGTCGAGCGCGTCGCCGACGGTGGCTGTCCGGTTCCGCGCGCCCGCGAGACCGGCGCCTTTGCGGAGCGTGCGCAAGACCGCCTTGTTCAGCGAGATGCCTTCCTCGGCAGCGACCGCGCGCAGATGACGCTCGAGCGGCTCGTCGAAGCCGCGAATCGAGAGCTGCCTGAGGCCCCGGCGTCGACGACGACTCGCTGTTTGACCCATAGTGAGTCATAGTATGACTTACCAATGAGAGTCCGTCAAACCGTGCGCCGCCGAGCCCGAGCGCCGGAAAGCGACCTCTCGGCATGATCACCCGTAGTAAATAAACGACGCGATGGATCTGCTGGCACGGTTCGCGGCCGGCGATCGAGACGCCTTCGAGGAGCTGTTCCGGCGGGGGCAGGCGGACGTGTATCGCTGGATCGTGCGGATCGTGCGCGACCGCGCCGTCGCCGAGGAGCTGACGATCGAGACCTTCTGGCGCATCTATCGCGCGCGCGGCCGGTTCGATCCGGCGCGCGGTTTCGACGGCTGGGCGAGGAGAATCGCCACCAACCTGGCGATCGATCACCTGAGAGCGGGCCGGCATGAAGTCGAGCTGCCCGACCATCTCGCGGCCGCGGAGGGGGCCGACCCTGCCGAGCGGCGCGAGCTGACACGCGCAATCCGGTCGGCGTTTCTCGCTCTCCCGCCGCGTTTGCGGGTGGCCGCGACGCTGGCGCTCATCGAAGAGCGGTCGTACGCCGAGATCGCCGCCGCGCTCGACATCTCAGTGACGGCCGTGAAGTCGCGCGTCTTCCGCGCGGTGCGCCTGCTGCGTCAGCGGCTGGAACGGGAAGGAGTCAGGGCATGACGGGGCGTGAAGGACAGAAGAACGAAGACAGGCTAACGACGTTGCTCAAGCAGGCGATGCCGCCGGCACGGGACCTCGACCTCGAGCGCGACCTGTGGCCCAGAATGGCGGCGCGTCTCGACGCAGGCCCGGCGCGCGTGCCGTGGTTCGACTGGGTCCTCGCCGCCGCTGCCATCCTCGCGTTGCTGCTGTTTCCGGAAACGCTGTTTCCGTTGCTGTATCACTTCTGAAGGAGCGAATCCATGCGCGGCCATCCCCTTCTTCGCGCCTACATGGCCGGGATCGTCGTCCCGACGGTGTTCCTGCTCGTCATCATGACCGTCTTCACGCTCGCACGGTACGTCTACGATGTCCCGGTCCCAGTCGAGCGCGTCGTCGTTTTTCCGATGGCTGTCGTGCCGAACCTGTGGGGCCTCTGGAACATGCTGCACCTCGCGCATCCGGTCCGTCGTCTCGCGCTCGGCCTGCACGGCGCGCTGCTGCCGTTCCTCCTGGCGCCGACGGCATTTCTGGTGACGCGACTGGTGGACTTTCCTATTCCCGCCGTCGTGGCCGCCGGATTCCCGATTGGTTTTCCCGTTGGAGTCATCCTGTATTACCTGGCGTGGAAGCACGTCGTGGGCTTTCTCAACAGGCTCGTCGCCGTGGGATGACGTAGACTGACGGCCTCGTGACCGTTCGCTGGGGACTCATCGGCTGCGGCGACATTGCCGCGAAGCGCGTGGCGGCAGCGCTGGGCGAGGCCGAGGACAGCAGGCTCGTGGCCGTCGCGCGCCGCCGGGCGGAGCTGGCGGCCGACTTCGCGGCGCGGCACGGCGCGAAGCGCTGGTACGCGGACTGGCGCGATCTCCTGCGCGACGACGAGATCGACGCCGTTTACATCGCGACCCCGGTCAGCCTCCACGCCGACCAGGCCATCGCGGCCGCCGACGCCGGCAAGCACGTGCAGTGCGAGAAGCCGATGGCGCTGGACGTCACCGGCTGCGAACGCATGTTGTCCGCGGCGCGGCGAAACGGCGTCCACTTGGGTATCGCGTACTACCGCCACCACTACCCTCTCGTCGCCCGCCTGCGGACATCCTGGCGTCCGGCGAGATTGGGCGGCCCGTCATCGCTCACGTGCAGGCGTTCGAAGTCTTCGATCCTCCCGCCGATCATCCGCGCGCGTGGCTGCTGAACAAGGAGGAATCCGGTGGCGGGCCGATGTTCGACTTCGGGTGCCACCGCATCGAGGTGCTGCTGGACCTGCTCGGACCGGTCGATGAAGTGCACGGCTTCCCCGCCAACGTGCGCTTTCACGACCGGGCGGTCGAGGACACCTGCACGGCGCATCTCGGCTTCCGGAATGGCGCGCAGGCCGTCCTGACCGTCACCCATGCCGCTCAGGAGCCTCAGGACACGCTGGAGATTTTCGCCACCAAGGGCTCCGCGCACGTGGATGTCCTCAACGAGGGAGGGCTGCGGATCGTCACCGCGGACGGCGCTCGCGAGGAGCGTCACCCGCCACATGCGAACCTGCATCAGCCGCTCGTCGAGGACTTCGTGGGCGCCATCCGCGAGAATCGTGAGCCGGCCGTGACGGGGGAGATCGGTCTCGAGGTCGCGCGGGTGGTCGACGCAATCTACGCGAGGCCATGACGCTCGCGGTTCTCGCCGCCACGGCCGTCATCGTCTCGGCACCGTTTGTCGGACAGCTGCGAGCCGCGCTTCGCGCCGCTTTCCCCGGGCGTTTTGTCACGATCGTCGGCGGCGCGGTCGCGCTGGCGATCGCGGCGGCCGTCGCCCTGGCCATCGCCCGGATTGGCGAACGGCGCGCCGCCCGGTACGGCGCGATCGCCGCAGCCCTCGGGCTCGGCGCGGCATATATCGCCCTGTTCAGCACCGGCCGGCCCGACGTCGACGTCGTCGAGCGTGTCCATTTCGTCGAGTACGGGCTGATCACGCTGCTCTTCTATCGCGCCTGGCGGCCGCGCAACGATCTGTCGGTCATCGCGCTCCCGATCCTGGCGGGGCTCCTCGTCGGGACTCTGGAAGAGGGGTTTCAGTGGTTCCTGCCGGTGCGGGTTGGTGAGGCACGAGACGTCTTTCTGAACCTGACGGCGATCGCCTGCGGCCTGCTCTTCAGCCTGGGCCTCGCGCCGCCGGCCTCCTTTGCGTACCGATTCCGTCGGGGATCCGTTCGTCTCGTCTCTGGATTGGTCTGCGGCTTCGTCCTCGTGTTCGCGGCGTTCGTCCACGCGGTGCACCTCGGCGTCGAGGTGCGGGCCGACGCGATCGGGTCGTTCAGGTCCCGCTACGACCGCGCGGCACTGAGCGCGCACGCACGCGATCGCGCCGAGCGCTGGCGCGAGCAGCCGCCGATCGTCCTGCGGCGCCTGTCGCGGGAAGATCAGTACATGGACGAAGGGCTGTGGCACGTTCGGCGGCGGAACGACGCGTGGGCCGCCGACGACTTTTTCACCGCGTGGCGCGAGAACCGCATCCTCGAAGAGTTCTTCGCCCCGGTGCTCGAGGCGCCGTCGTACGTCTCGAAGTCCGGGCATCGCTGGCCGCCGGAGCAGCGCGCCGACGCCGAGCGGCGCGCGGCGGCGGGCGAGAGGCCTTACGTGAGCGACGCCGAGCCGCGGCCGATCCTGCTC
>JBOGJB010000385.1:0-2482 GCA_050745085.1 Vicinamibacterales bacterium | reverse complement strand
ATGTCGTTCAGCCCGCCGTCGTTGGTCTCGCCGACGAGCGCGTTCACGCTGCGGACGTCGTCGTTGCCCGGCCGGCTGATCGTCCAGGCGACCACCGACTCCACCGCGGTCCCGACGCTGAGCGTGTTCGTCAGGACGATCGGTGTCTCGATCGTGCCCAGCTCGTCAACCTGCGTCGAGCCCGCCAGCTTACCGAAGGCATTGCCGACGAACACGGCGCCGGGTACCCTGTCCCGGAAGAGGTTGCCGGCGTGCGGCAGGATGGCGGTCACGCCGGTACGCACGCGGTCACCGTCGACGATCGTCGCGTGGCCGACGCGGACGCCGCCGACGTCGGTGATGGCGTTGAGCGGCGCCGGCTCGAAGACACCGGGCCCGATGCCGAGATCTCGCGCGCGAGGACGGTCGGCCTGGCGGCTCTGAAGTGAGGCCGCGCCGACCAGCAGCGCTCCAGCGACCAGAAGCAGTCTCTTCATAGACCGGAGATAATAGCCGCTTTATGCGGGGGTTCGACCCCGGCGCTCGAATCAGCGCGCCGAGCGGAAGCGAGGCGTGGTGGGCATCCAGGGTCACAGCTGGGGCGGGTACCAGATCACGCACCTGATCACGCGCACGAACATCTTCCGCGCGGTCGAAGCGGGCGCGTCGGTGTCGAACATGGTAAGCGCCTACGGCGGGATCCGATGGGAGAGCGGGCGGTCGCGCGCATTCCAGTACGAGAAGACGCAGAGCCGCATCGGCGCACCCCCGTGGACGCGTCCGCTGCAGTTCATCGAGAACTCGCCGATCTTCTGGGTCGAGAAGGTGCAGACGCCGTACCTGACCATGCACAACGACGAGGACGGCGCGGTACCCTGGTCTCAGGGCATCGAGTTCTTCTCGGCGTTGCGCCGGCTCGGCAAGGAGGCCTATCTCTTCAACTACAACGGCGAGAAGCACGGCCTCACGCAGCGCGAGACGCAGAAGCGCTTCACGGTCCACATGGCCGAGTTCTTCGACCACCACCTGCTCGGCGCGCCCCGACCGGAATGGATGGACAAGGGTGTCCGGTATCTGGATCGCGGGACACGGGATCTGTCCTCCATCTATAGGAAGACGACGAACGATCAGGACTAGAGCCGTTCTCACTTGGCTCTTGGCTGCTACGTCGCAGTGAGAACGGCTCTAGGGCTTCGCGACTGAGACGGCGGCAGATCTTGGTTCCCTGCGGGCGAGGCCGCTGGCGCGCTTGACGCGGTAGAGCGCCTCGTCCGCCCGGGCGAGCAGATCGTCGATCGTGCGCGGTTTGCGCACCGGCTGGCGAGCGGTCCCCACGCTCAACGACAAGGTGTATCCCGCGTCTTCGCGCGTGTTGCGTGCGTCGATCTGACGGAGGAGGCGCGCGCGCAGCGCGTCCTCGAGGTTCTCGTCGGCGTCGACGACCACGATCGCGAACTCGTCTCCGCCGAGGCGCGCGATGATGTCCACGTCACGAAAGGTGGCCATGAGCACCTGCGCGGTGGCGATGAGCGCGCGATCGCCCTCGGCGTGGCCGAACCGATCGTTAATCAGCTTCAGACCATCCAGGTCGGCGAGCACGACGACGAGCCCCTGGCCGCGGCGACGGGACAGCTTGAGCTGCCGCTCGGCGAGCGTGAAGAAGCCGCGGCGGTTGTGGAGGCCAGTCAGCTCGTCAGTGAGCGACAGGTTGACGAGCTCGCGCTGGAGCTGATGGCGGTCCATCGCGTAACGGATCGACCGCGCGAGCATGCGCGCATCGATCTCGTCCTTGATCAGATAGTCCTGCGCACCGGACTGGAGGGACTGCGCCGCCAGGCGCTCGTCCGCGGTGCTCGTGACGACGACGATCGGCACGTCCGGCGCTTCCGCGCGCACCGCGTGCACCGTCGCGATTCCCTGACTGTCGGGAAGAGAAAGATCGAGGAGGACGAGATCGACGCCGCCCTGGTTGAGTCGCGCGAGGCCCGCCGACAGCCGCCTGGCCGTGACAACTCGGTAATCGGCTTCCGCGACGCGAGCGGCGTCCGCGAGGACGAGTTCCGCGAGGCGCAGGTAGGCTGCGTCGTCCTCGACGAGCAGAATCGTAAGTGGGACGGCGGTGATGCTTCTATCCAGAGGCATGTTCAGCCGCTCGGTCCGCCCTGCCCCAGCGGACTACAGCGATTATACGCTCTGATCACCAGCCGGGCCACGCGTGCTCCCACCCGACAGTCAGCGCCGTGCGGCCGTCGCGCAGGCCGCGCGCGACGTCGATCGCGATCGCGCCGGCATCCGCGGGGCCGCGCAGCCGCAGACCGCCGCCGACGTCGATGTGCAGCCGGCGATCGCCCGAGAGCGATCTCCAGGCGCGCGCCGCATCGGCGAACGCGATCGCGTCGAGGCGCACGAGACCGCGGGTCAGAACCGTGCGGCCGGCGTCGACGGTCGCGTGCGCGAGGCGCTGACCGAAGACGCCGCCCGAGACCACGCCGTCATCCAGGAG
>JBOGJB010000384.1:0-3637 GCA_050745085.1 Vicinamibacterales bacterium | reverse complement strand
GGGGAGCCGCGCGCCGGGAGCCGACGCCGCCGTGTCGGACGCCTTTCTCTCGCTCGGGTACATCGGGTACGCTCCGCCGCCGGCGAGCGGCGACGCGACACTCGCCGATCCGAAGGACAAGATTGGCGTGTACCTGCTCGTGATGCGGGCGATCGAGGAGTCGGAGCGCGGGGACCGCGCGCGGGCGCTCGCCACACTCACGGACGCGGCCAGGCAGGATCCAGCCGTCGCGCAGACACACTTCCTCGCGGGGTCGATCTTCGGTCAGGACGGGCGCTTCCGCGAGGCCGCCGCCGCGCTCGAGCGCACGCTCGCGATCAACCCGCGGTACACGGCGGCACGCTTCAAGCTGGCTCTGGCGCGGCTGCGGCTCGGCGAGCAGTCCGCGGCCGAGCGCGAGCTGGACGCCGTCCTCCGCGACGAGCCGGACAACGTCCGCGCGATCCATAATCTCGCCGCGGTGGCGTACTCGCGCGGAGACCTGGCCCGGGCGGAGTCGCTCGAGCGGCGCGCGATTCAGCTCGACGCCGGCTACTTCGACGCTTGGAACACCCTCGGCGCCATCCACATCGTCCGGCGCGAGGCTGGTCCTGCGCTCGACGCGCTGAAGCGCGCGACAGCGATCGAGCCGCGGAACGGCCAGGCGTTCGCCAATCTGGCGCTGGCGTATCGACTGGCCGGCGACGAGCGGGGGGCCGCGGGTGCCGCGTCGCGGGCGTGCACGCTCGACCGGCGGCATTGCGCGGAGAGCCAGAGGTGACTACGGTACGCAGCCACGGACACCCACGACCAGCGCGGTCAGCGCCGTCAGCGACGACATGAGGAATTCCATGCCACGCATCCTCTCCGCCCTCATCGCGATCCTGCTTGCCGTCGGCAGGCCGTCGGCGACACCCAACGATCGCCCTCGCTCCCCGCTCGAGGGCCTCGAGTGGCGCCACATCGGCCCCGCGGCGTTCGGCGGGCGCATAGACGACGTCGAGGCGGTCGGGTCGAACCCGCGGATCATCTTCGTCGGCGCCGCGTCGGGCGGGATCTTCAAGAGCGTCAACGGCGGGACGACGTGGAAGCCGGTGTTCGACCGGGACGGCGGGTCGCTCTCGATCGGCGACCTCGCGATCGCGCCGTCGGATCCGAACATCGTTTGGGCCGGCACGGGCGAGCCGAACAACCGTCAAAGCTCGTCGTGGGGAGACGGCGTCTATCGATCGCTCGACGGCGGCGAGACGTGGACCCACGTCGGCCTGCGCGACACGCACCACATCGGACGCGTCGTCATTCACCCGCGCGACCCCGACACGGTGTTCGTCGCTGCACTGGGACATCTGTGGGGCCCGAACGAGGAGCGCGGCCTGTATCGCACGCGCGACGCCGGCCGCACCTGGCAGCAGGTGCTGAAGATCGACCCCGATACCGGGGTCGTCGACGTGGCGCTCGACCGCGACGGCCGGACGCTCTTCGCCGCCGCCTATCAGCGCCGCCGGCGAGGATGGGGTTTCATCGGCGGAGGCACCGGCGGCGGGCTGTACCGATCGCTCGACGGCGGCGACACGTGGCAGAAGCTCGAGGAAGGACTGCCCAAGGGGGTCGTCGGCCGCATCGGCGTCGAGATCTCGCGCAGCCATCCGGACGTCGTCTATGCCGTCATCGAGCACAAGGAAGGAGGCGGTGTGTTCCGATCCGACGATCGCGGCGTGACCTGGACGAAGCAGAGCTCGACCAACCAGCGCCCGAGCTACTACAGCCAGATCCGGATCGACCCGCAGAATCTGAACAAGGTCTGGATGCTCGCCTCGCCGCTCTTCGTGTCGATCGACGGCGGCAAGACGTTCACGACCAGGGGCACCGGGGATCGCATCCACGTCGATCACCACGCGCTCTGGATCAACCCCGCCGATCCCGATCACCTCGTGCTCGGCAACGACGGCGGGCTGTTCGTCTCGCGGGACGGCAGCAAGACCTGGCACTTCGTCGACAACCTGCCGATCGGGCAGTACTACGACATCAGCATCGACGGGCGCGATCCGTACTGGGTGTATGGCGGCACGCAGGACAACGGCACGTGGGCCGTCCCGAGCCGCACCCCGAGCGCCCTCGGAATCATGAACGCGGACGTCGTGAACATCGCGTACGGCGACGGCTTCTACACCGTTCCGGACCCGCGCGATCACCGCCTCGTCTACGCGAACTCGCAGAGCGGACGCACCTATCTCGTGGACGTCGACACCCGAGAGGAGAAAGGCATCCGTCCGGTGCCGCCGGCGTCGAAGGAGACGTACCGGTTCAACTGGAGCACGCCGATGCTGCTCTCGCCGCACAATCCGGACGTCGTCTTTTATGGCGGCAACAAGCTCTTCCGGACCGTCGATCGCGGCCACCGGTGGGAGGTCATCAGCCCGGATCTGACCCGCAACGACGAGTGGAAGAAGCTGCCTGGGTTCTTCACGCGCGGCGGCGAGCGCGGCGACGACACGCTGTCGAGGGACGACGGCGTGAGCGACTTCGGGACGATCACGACGATCAGCGAGTCGCCGCTGAAAGCCGGGCTCCTGTATGTCGGCACGGACGATGGGAACGTGCAGATGTCGCCGGACGGCGGAGAATCCTGGCAGAACCTGGCGTCGAAGTTCCGGCTGCCGGGAGCGCGATGGGTCAGCCGCGTCCTCGCGTCGCGGCACGGCGCCGGCACGGCCTACGTGACGTTCGACGGCCATCAGGACGACGACTTCAAGCCGTACGTCTTCCGGACGACGAACGGCGGTGATTCGTGGTCGTCTATTGCCGGCGACCTGCCGGACGGGGTGGTCGTGAACGCGCTTGAGGAGCACCCGCGGCGGCCGGACCTGCTGTTCGCGGGAACCGAGTTCGGCCTCTATTTCACGCTGGACGACGGACGACGGTGGACCCGCGCCGCGGGCAACCTGCCGCGCGTGCCGGTGGACGACATCGTCGTCAGCGCGCGCGACAACGATTTGATCCTGGGCACGCACGGCCGGAGCATCATCATCCTCGACGACATGACGCCGCTGGAGCGGGCGACGCCGGAGATCCTGTCGTCGGACGCGCATCTGTTCGCGCCGCGGCCCGCAATCCAGCACTACGAGATGCGGATGCTGCCGACGCCGGGAGCGTCGGAGTTCTCCGGGCCGAACCCGGCGTACGGAGCGCTGATCACGTACTACCTGCGCGACGATCCGCCGCCGCCCGCGCCGGCGAAGCCGACATCGTCAAAGGGCACCAACACGTCCGGGCCACCCGACCTGGCAAAGACGCCTCCGCCGCCGCCGACCGTGAAGATCACGATTGCGGCGCCGGACGGGTCGGTCGTGCGCGAGCTGGAAGGCCCCGATCAGAAAGGGATGAACCGCGTCGCGTGGGACCTGCGGTATCCGCTCGGCATCAAGGTCGAGGAAACGGATGAAGGCTGGTTCGGCCCGCCGAAGGGGCCCTTGGTGATGCCGGGCACCTACTCGGTGAAGCTCCGCGCGCGCGGCCGGGAGCTGACCGAGCGGGTCGACGTCCGCGTCGATCCCCGCGTCAAGACGACGACCGAGGCGCTGCAAGCACGGCACGCGGCGGCGCGGGCGACGGCGGAGCTGCAGCGCGCGTTCGTCGAAGGGGCGGCGCTGTTGCAGGA
>JBOGJB010000383.1:0-3490 GCA_050745085.1 Vicinamibacterales bacterium | reverse complement strand
CCGCGAGGCCGAGTGCGAGCGCGCGGCCGATGCCGCTCGTGCCTCCCTCGTCCTCGGGCGACCGGCCGGACAGATCGAACAGCGACATCGAGGTCAAGCCGATTATAAGCCGCAGATTCGTGCAGATTCACGCTTGGTCCCTGGCGGAGTCGCCGAATCGGCTCGCACCTCGCCTTCCAGCGGCTCGCTGCCGAGTCCCTGGGACTGGGGACTGAGCGTGTCGCGACGCGTGTGACATGACCGCGGCGCGGCGTGCCGGCTTCCGCCGCCGGGAGCCGGCGCCGGGAACGCGCGCTCGGCTCGCTACCCTGTCGCCCGCGCGGCGACTATCGGGTTCTCCGGGCTTGGCCCGACCACGGCCTGCAGCGCCACGGGTTCTCCGAACGCCACGGATCGTGGTCACGGAAGTCGCCGCGGAATTCTCGCTTGCGCGCGTTCCGGCTGCGCATTGCGGCGGCGCCGCTCCCACTGCGGCGTCAGCCGGCACGCCACGCCGCTGGGTCACAAGCGCGGAGCGATCGGCGCGAGCGGGGCCGTCGGAGCGGGCCGGATGAGCGAAGGCGAAAAACGGCGCCGAGCGAGGCTTCCGCGCCGGTCTGCCGCGCAAGGGGCCCGAATGTTGCGAGGAGCTTGGTGCCGCCCGTTCAGAAAGTGGGGGTGTCGCAACAACCCTGACCGGCGCGTGGCGGCAGAGCGGCGAGCGGAGGTGCCGTTTTCCGGCCCGCGGAGGATTCGGACCCGCGAGGGCCGATCGCTCCGCGCTTGCTTATGAAACCGGGCGACGAGATCCGCTGGTCCCTGGGCATTGCTGAACCGACGGGCCGACGATACAGTGGCAGCCGCCAGTGAACAAGAAATCGCCCAACGATCGGTTCCGCCTCGACGGCCGGACCGCGCTCGTCACCGGCGCGTCGCGCCCGAGACCGAGGCAGTGCTGTCACTCACTCTGTTCGAGCGAGGTCCCTTTCGGCGTTCGGCATTCGGCATTCGGCATTCGTTAGAGGCCAAGCACGTCCCTCATCGTGAACCAGCCCCGCCGGCCGATCACCCAGCGCGCCGCCTCGAGCGCGCCGCGCGCGAAGGCCGAGCGATCGCGGGCCTGGTGTGTGAACGTCAGCGTCTCCGCCGCGGCATCGAAGCCGAGCGTGTGCGTGCCTGGGATCGATCCGGCGCGCGTGAAGGCAACGTCTACGCCGCGCGCGTAGCCGCCGCGCCGAAGCGCCGCGTCGATGGCCAGCGCCGTGCCCGACGGCGCGTCCCGCTTCGCGGCGTGATGCGCCTCGTGAATCCATGCGCCAAACGACGCATGCGGCGCCAGCAACTCCCCCGCCCGCTCCGCGATCGCCAGCAAGATGTTCACCCCCAGCGCGAAGTTCGGAGCCGCGACGACGCCGATCCGGCCGACGGCCGGGTCGCCACGCAGCGCCTCCTCGTGCGCGTGCCACCCGGTCGTGCCGATGACAACGGGGAGCCCGCGCGCTGCGAGCCGCGGCAGGTTGCGCGGCACGGCGTCGGCGATCGAAAAATCGATGGCGACGTCCGCGTCGGGCCAGTCCGCGTCGCGCGCCGAGCTGGCGCGGTCGATCAAGCCAGCAACCTCGAACTCGTACTCCGGACACAGCGACTCGACGAGACGTGCCATCCGCCCGCGGCCGACGAGCAGCACCCGGCTCACCGCGAGGCTCCACACGACGCCGACGCCGCTCGCGCCCGTGCTCCCGCGAAGAACTCCTCGTGGACGCGATTCATCGCCGCCGCGAGATCGTCCCGACCCACGACGACGGTGAGGTTGCGCCGCGAGGCCGCCTGCGACACGAGCCGGAGCTGAAATCCATCGAGCGCCGCGATCACGCGCGCGGCGATCCGGGAATCGCGGCGCAGGTTGTCCCCCACGACGCAGAGGATCGCCATATCGCGCTCGATCTGCACGTCGGCGAACTCACCGAGCGCCTCCGCGATGAGCCCGACGCGCCGATCGTCGTCCACGGTCACCGACACGCTGACCTCCGACGTCGTCACGACGTCGACGGCGGTGCGGTGTCGCTCGAACGCCTCGAAGACGCGGCGCAGGAAGCCGTACGCCATCAGCATGCGGGTCGACGTGATGTCGACGACGGTCACGGGCTGCTTGCAGGCGATCGCCGCCAGCGGCCTCTCATCGCCCGGGCCGGCGGAGGTGATCAAGGTCCCGGCCGCGTCCGGGCGGCGGCTGTTGAGGATGCGCACCGGCAGGTTCTTCGTCACGGCAGGAAGGATCGTGCTCGGATGCAGGACCTTCGCGCCGAAGTACGCCAGCTCGGACGCCTCGCCGAACGACAGGTGAGGGACGACGAGAGGCGCCGAGACGACGCGCGGATCGGCGGTGAGCATGCCGTCCACGTCGGTCCAGATCTGAATCTCGGCGTCGAGTGCCGCGCCGACGAGTGCGGCGGAATAGTCCGACCCTCCCCGCCCGAGCGTTGTCGTGACGCCGTCCTTCGTCGCGCCGATGAAACCACCGGTCACGGGGAGACGTCCTGCGTCGAGGTGCGGCGACAGCTCACGCCGCGCGGCCTCGACCGTCTCGTCCATCAGCGGCACCGCGCAGCCGTACTGATCGTCGGTCACGAGCATGCGGCGCGGATCCACCCACGCGGCCGGCAGTCCGGCCTCCTCGAACGCCGCGGCCACGAGCCGGCTGGTCAACAATTCGCCTGTCGCGGCGATACCGTCGAGCGAGCGCGGCGACGCCTCCCGGAAGATCTCCAGCGCGTGCAGGACCGCGAGAAGTTGTTTTACCTCGCGCTCGAGATCGCCGAGGAGCATCCCGCACCGATCCGGCGCGAGCGCGCGCGCTGCCGCTTCATGCCGGCGCCAGACCTCGGCCGCGCCCGCGCACGCGGAATCGGCGCCCCCGCGCTCGGCTTCGGCGGCCAGCGCCAGCAGCCGGTCGGTCACGCCGGACATCGCCGACACGACGACGACGGGCGGCGTCCCCGAGCGCTCGCGCGCCGCGCGCGCGATCGCGATCAGACGCCGAATCGCGTCCGCGTCGGCGACCGACGTTCCGCCGAACTTCATTACGATCTTTGCGCTCACTGAACCTTTCGCCTCTGAGATCACTCCCACCGGCCAACGGAGAGGACGAAGTAAGCGGAGTTATAACGGAGAAACGGAGATAGCGGGGACGTAACGGAGGTTGTTATGTTGGGAGGGAACCAACCCGAAAGTCTCCGCTACGTCTCCGCTAACCCCGCTTCTCCGCTGTTTCTCCGTTCTCTCCATCGACTCCGCAGGTCTCCTGAAGGCTCAGCTGCGCCTCAGTCCAAATCGACGATTCTCTCGGCGGCCAGCAGCTCGGCGTTGAGGATCGCCGCGCCGGCCGCTCCCCTCACTGTATTGTGACCCAGCGCGACAAGCTTGATGTCGAGAACCGGGCAGCCGCGAATCCGGCCGACCGTGACGGTCATGCCGCCGTCGCGCTCGACGTCGAGCCGCGGCTGCGGCCGGT
>JBOGJB010000382.1:0-11731 GCA_050745085.1 Vicinamibacterales bacterium | reverse complement strand
CTGGTGACGAGCTTCCGGCCCGCGCCTCCCGGCACGCCCGGAGCCGTCTCACTCGAAGGCACCGTCGCCCTGGTGGGATCGGCCGCGGCGCTCGCGTGGCTCGGTGAGGGACTCGGGCTCATCGGATACGAAGCCATTCCGATCGTGGCGATCGCGGCCATCGCAGCGTCCTTTGTCGAGAGCGCCCTCGGCGCCACGCTCGAGCCGCGGGGCATCCTCAACAACGATCTGCTCAACTTCATCACTACAGCCAGCGCGGCGGCGCTGGCGCTCGTCCTGTCGGACAGCCTGCGGTGAGTCGCGCCAGGGCCTACGTCGACCTCGCCCGCCCCTTTACGCTCGTCGCGCCGGCGCTCGGCGTCGTGTCGGGCGCCGTGACCGCCGCCGGCGCACGGCCGCCCGAGCCGTGGTCGAACGCGCTCATCGTCTATCCAGCTCTCGGCGCGCTGATGGCGGCGGTCTTCAACGCAGGCAACAACGCACTCAACCAGATCTACGACCTCGAGATCGATCGCGTCAACAAGCCGGCGCGGCCGCTGCCAAGCGGCGCCCTGTCGATCCGCGACGCGTGGCTCTTCACGATGGTCACATACGCGATCACGCTCGTCCTCGCGTGGCGCGTCGCGCCCGGCGGGCGACACGAGTGCTTCTGGATCGTCGTCGTCGCTGTCGTCTGCACTTACATCTATTCAGTGCCGCCGCTCCGTACGAAGCAGCGCGGCATCTGGGCGAACGTCACGATCGCCGTGCCGCGCGGCGTGCTGCTGAAGGTCGCCGGCTGGACGACGGTGAAGACGATGATGGGCGGCGAGCCGTGGTTCATCGGCGCGATCTTCGGGCTGTTTCTCGTCGGCGCCTCCACGACGAAGGACTTCGCGGACATGGAGGGAGATCGGCAAGGCGGCTGCCGCACGCTGCCGATTCTCCACGGTGTGCGCACGGCCGCGTGGATGATCTCTCCGTCGTTCGTGCTTCCGTTCCTGATGATCAATGTCGGGGCCGCGACCGGCATCCTGACCGGCAACGTGCTGCTCCTCCACGCGCTCGGCGCGATCATGGCGGTCTACGGCGTCTACGTCTGTTACCTTATGCTCCGCCGGCCGGAGGAGCTGGCCATCGACGCCAACCACGTCTCGTGGGCGCACATGTACAGGATGATGTTCGTCGCGCAGATTGGCTTCGCCCTGGCGTACGTGTTCTAAGGAGGGACCGATGTCTGTAGCCGAACGATTGGCAGCCGTGGTGGTACTGGCGGCCGCAGCCGCGATCGCGGCTCCCGGCGCGGAGCAGGTGCCGAAAGGCAAGCTCGGCTTCGACGACACGCCGATGCTCCCGGGCGGCAAATGGAGAGTGCACGACGGCACGCGTCCGCAACCGGCAGCCGTTGGCACGGCGGGGGCACCCGGCGCGCCGCCGTCGGACGCACAGGTGCTTTTCGGCGGATCGGATCTCTCGCGGTGGCACAACAGCCGCGGAGAACCCGCGGGCTGGAAGATCGACGATGGCGCGATGGTCGTCACGCCCCGCGCGGGCGACATCCTGACGAAAGAGGAGTTCGGCGACGTGCAGCTCCACGTCGAGTGGGCAGCACCGTCCGCCGTGTCGGGCGACGGTCAGGATCGCGGCAACAGCGGCGTGTTCCTCATGGGTCGCTATGAGATCCAGGTGCTCGACAGCTATCGCAGCCCGACGTACCCGGACGGCCAGGCGGCGGCGATCTACGGACAGTTCCCTCCCCTGGTCAATGCGACCCGCCCGCCAGGCGAGTGGCAGGTGTACGACATCATCTTCACGGGGCCGCGGTTCGAGGGCGGCGCGCTCGCAACCCCCGCGTTCGTCACGGTCCTTCACAACGGCGTCGCAGTGCACAATCACACCGCGTTGATTGGCGGGACCGCCCACAAGGTCGTGGGCAAGTACGACCCGCACCCGATGCGCGGGCCGATCAGACTTCAGGACCACGGAAACCCGGTCCGCTACCGGAACATTTGGGTGAGAGAGATTGTCGGGTACGATGGTCGGTGATGTGATGATTTGTTGGCTCAGATTCTGGCTCAGATTCACGTGGCTAGCCGTGCCCGCCCGGATGCTCGCACCCGGGGTACGACTGGAAGAAGACGTTGCCGGTCCAGCCGAGCTCTTTCATGCCGATCTCCGAGGAGTAGTACGCGCCGGCGATCCAGCCCTTCAACAGATCGAACTGATCACGCAGCATACTGCCGGACTCGAGCGTCGAGGCCTCCGCCAGGATGGCCATCTGATCGGATTCGCCGAGCTGTTTCCACGGACGGCCGGCTCGCCGGAACGCCTGGCCGTCGAACGCCCCGAGCGCGCTGAGGAACCTGCGTTGACTCTCCGTGCCGTCGACGGCGAGGAGCTGGTCGACGAACTCGCTGACTTTCGCGCGCGCCGAGCCCGGAACGATCCGTTCGGCAAGCGACTGGAGCGTGTCGAACTGGTGCCGGTCCAGGAACGCCGGCTTCCAGTCGGGCGCGCCGGCCTTCTTCTCGGCCTGCGCGATTGCCGCGGCGTCCTCCGTATGGCGCCACAGCGGATGATCGGCGGCGAGCGCCGGCAGGGCGACCGCGGCGCCGGCCGCGCCGAGAAGCGCCTGGAGCAGCTCGCGCCGTCCCAGTCGCGACGCCGGCTCCTGCGATCGGATGATGTGCAGGACTTCGTCGGCCATTGGTCTCCCTGTCCGGATCGGAGCGCCAGTCTACCATTGTTGACGTGATCGGATCGCTCTGCTACGGTCAGCCCCAACGCAGAAATCAGGACCCGTGCAGCCAACGCAGGATCAATCAGGAAAGCGTTTCGATGTGCTCGTCATCGGTTCCGGCGCGTCCGGCGGCTGGGTGACGAAGCAGCTGACCGAGGCCGGCGTCCGGGTGGCGCTTCTCGACGCGGGCCGGCCGCATACGGCGAAGGACTTCCGCGAGCACACGCGGCCGTTCGACCTGACGTATCGAGACCGCGCCCACGAGCTGATCCGCCGGACGCGGCCGAAGCAGAAGGACTGCTACGCCTGTACAGAACACAACTACGACTGGTTCGCCAACGACCTCGAGGAGCCCTACACCACGCCGAAGGACAAGCCGTTCAGCTGGCAGGGGCGGATGCGCATCGTCGGCGGCCGCACCAACGTGTGGGGCCGACAGAGCTACCGGCTGAGCGATCTGGATTTCAAGGCGGCGTCGTTCGACGGATACGGAGAGGACTGGCCGCTCGGCTACGCCGACCTCGCACCCTACTACGACCGCGTGGAGGAGTACGTCGGCATCACGGGCATGACGGAAGGTGTGTACGAGCTGCCGGACGGCCGCTTCCAGCCGCCGATGGGGATGAACTGCGCCGAGAAGCGCCTGCGCGCGCGCGTCAAGGACACGCTCGGATGGACCGTCACGCTCGGCCGCGCCGCGAACCTGACCAGGCCCCTCAACGGACGCGCGGCGTGTCACTACTGCGGGCCGTGCGAGCGCGGATGCATGACGAAGTCGTACTTCAACTCGGCGTTCACGACCGTGGCGGATGCGCTCGCGACCGGCCGCTGCACGCTCATCACGAACGCGATGGTCTACAAGGTCCTGGTGGACCCCGAGCGGAATCGCGCAACGGGGGTCATGTACATCGATCGCGTGACCAGACAGCCGCGCGAAGTCTACGCCAGGGTCGTCGTGCTGTGCGCGCAAGCGCTCGAATCGACGCGCATCCTCTTCAACTCCGCAACGACCCGACATCCGAACGGCTTGGGCAACTCGAGCGGCGTTCTGGGCCAGTACTTGCAGGATCACCTGTGGGTCGCCGGCGGCGCGAACGGAGAGTTCCCTGATCTCCCCCAGAAGCCGACCCTGGACGGCCCGTACAGGCCCAACGGGATCTACATCATCCGTTTCCGCAACACGAAGAACGGTCCCCGCTTCAAGAAGTTCCTGCGCGGGTACGGATTCCAGGGCGGCTCCGGCGCCGGGTTCAACTTCCGCGCGCCGGGATTCGGGGAGGCCTTCAAGGAGAGGGTCAAACAGGCGGTCACCGGCCTTGGCATGTCCGGCTTCGGCGAGGCGCTGGCGCGGCGCGAGAACTTCGTCGAGATCGACCCGGCCGTCGTCGACATCTTCGGCATCCCCGCGCTCAGGATTCAGATGACGTGGAGCGAGAACGAGAAGGCGATGATCCCGGACATGGCGGAGTCGGCCGCCGAGATGCTCGAGGCTGCCGGCGCGAAGAACATCCGGCCATGGACCGTGCCGGATCGGGTGCCGGGAATGGGAATCCACGAGGTCGGCACCGCGCGGATGGGCGCCGATCCGAAGACGTCAATCCTCAATCAATTTCAGCAATCGCACGACGTGTCGAACCTGTTCGTCATGGACGGCTCCTGTTTCACCTCGAGCGGGTGCCAGAACCCCACGCTGACGATCATGGCACTCGCGGTCCGCTCGACCGACTACCTGCTCGAGGAGATGAAAAAGGGCGGCCTGTAGGCGCTGCCCCCATCTTGCCGCCACCAGGCCGGCATTCATTCTGGTTGCTGACGGACTTCTGGATTTCGCTTTCGTTGTTGCCGAGTTTTTCCGCCCATTCTGACTGAATCCCTGCTGGCCCGGCCTTTGTTACTCGACACGACCATGAGCGCTCCTTTCAGATTGTTTCTGCCGTTCACGATGTTCGCGATCGCAATCGGACTTGCTGCGCCAGCCAGCGCGGATGCGATTCTAATGGGACCGACGCCGTACTTGCAGGCAGCCGACAGCCCCTTCAGCGGCGCGAGCTTCTCCTATTTCTATCTCGAGACGTTCGAGGACGGACTGCTCAGTACCCCCGGAGTCACGGCCTCCGGCGGCATCCCGATTGGCATGGACATCTTCATAGATTCCGTCGACGCTGAGGACGGGGTCCTGGACGGCACAGGTTCGCCAAACGGGCACTCCTTCTATTCGAACCGCACGGAATTCGCGTTTACCTTCACCTTCGACGGCGCCATACTCGGCTCTCTTCCAACTTACGCCGGGGTGGTGTGGACCGACATTGGATTCAACTCGCCCACGCCGTATTTTGGCCCGGTGACTTTTGAAGCGTTTGGTCCTTTGGGAACCCCCTTGGGCCTCATCGGTCCGTTTGCTCTGGGTGACGGCATTGACACCGGGCAGACCGCCGAAGATCGATTCTTTGGAGCGTTCAATGCTGACGGCATCTCGGCCATCCGAATCGGCACAAATTCAGACGATTGGGAGGTAGATGACCTTCAGTACGGCGCGGCTCAGCCGGAGTCGGTTCCCGAGCCTTCGACCCTGATTCTGATGGGTGTGGGAAGCGTGGGTCTGTCGGTCTCTCGCGCGCTACGCCGACGGCGGTCGCCATCGAGATCGGCGACGGATTACTCATCGGCGAGATGAAGACCCGGTAGCCCACTGGATGCCGCCCGCGAGGTGCTGCTGAAAACGGGGATCGCGCCAGACGGCAGCCTCGTGTCCGAGTGCCGTGTAGAACATGCGGCCGCGGCCGAACTCGCGCGCCCAGGCCAGCGCGAAATCCTTGTCCGCCCGGTGCACGCCCTTCTTGGTCAGATCCACCGACGCCGGGTCCAGACTCAGCAACACGCGCACGCGATCGCGCGACCAGGCGCGAAATTGATAGATCTCGTCGCTGATCGTGAAGGCTGCCGGGAGCTGCGCGGTCGCCGGATGCGTCGGATCGTCGACGCGCACCGTCACCTCCTGGTGCCACGGATGGCCATCGAAGTAGCCGCCAATCAGTTCCAGATACTCGGGCCACTTGTAGAACGTGTCGGTCGCGCTGTGAATGCCGACGAAGCCCCGGCCGGAACGGACGAACTCGACGAGCGCTTTCTTCTGCGCCTCGTCTATCGGCAGTTCGCCGGTGGTGAAGAAGATGACGGCGGCGTAGTTCCTGAGCGATTGCTCAGAGATGAGCGAGCAATCCTGCGTCACGGTCGCCTCAAACGCGCCCGAGCGCTTGCCGAGATCCCGCATGACCTCTTCGGTGACCGGCAGCACGTCGTGCTTGAAACCGGCGCTGTGCGTGAGATACAGGACGCGCGGCGTGTCGTTCGCCCCAGTCCCCGCCGAGAGCACGCCTGCCACGAGTACCGCACAGATGGGTTTCATCACGCCTCCCCGGCGGAAAGTCTAGGCCGGACCGCTGAATCTCCACAAGCTTCGAGCGCCGCGACCGCCCGTTCGGTCCCGTTTTCCGCGTGCACGTGCACCCCGATTTCCGACGCCCGGCGCGCATAGGCCGGGTCCGTGAGGAGCGCGCGCAGCTGGGCGGCCGCGCGCGAGGCCGTGTAGCGGCCCGGCTTAAGGACGCGCGCCACGCCGAGCTTCATCACCCGAAACGCGTTGTCCGGCTGATCGTGGGCGTGCGGGACGACGAGCATCGGCCGGCCGGACTTGAGCGCCTGGCCCGTGGTCCCGACGCCCCCTTGATGCACGATCGCCGCGGCGCGCGGGAGCAACTGCTCATGCGGGGCCGATTCGACCGCGATGACGCCGGTGGGAAGCGCACCCTGCGGCTGCTTGCCGGGATCGCGCCCGACGAGCAGGACCGCCCGAGCGCCAAGCGATGCGGCCGCGCCAGCGCTCTCCCGGAAAAAGTCTCCCGCCGCCCCGACGGCGGAGCTGCCCAGCGTGAACACGATCGGCGGATCGCCGCGTTCGAGAAAGTCCAGCAGCTCCGGCGGCATGCGCAGCGCGCCGTTGTAAAACACGAAGCCTGTGACCTCAGCGTTGGGCGGCCAGTCAGGCTGCGGCTCCCCCAGCAGACGCGAGAACAGCGCCAGAGTCAGGCGCGGCGAGAACTGTCCTTCGTAGAGGGGATCGCCCGACGGCGAAAGGCCCAGTTCCTTCCGCAACTCGACGACCGGCTCCATCCACGGCCTGGTCATTCTCTTCGCCAGACCGAGGAGGAGCCGCGCGGGCGGCGGTCCAAGCCGCCGAAGCTGGCGATGAATCGCGAGCGGCATCACCGGCAATGCGGGGAAATCGTGGATCGAGAAGAACGAAACCGGCGCGAGCACGGTCGAGACCCACGGAAGCCGCAAAAGGTCCGCCACGATGGGACCGGCGAACGTCACCGGGTGAGTGACCAGAAGATCGGCGCCCCGCGCCGCCCGTTGGAGATCGTCGAACGCGTCCCGCACCGCCGGCACGAGTAGCTCGCGAAGGATGACCTGGATCCCGCGGGCCGGATCCATGAGCCGGCGAATGAGCGCGAAGTCGTCGGGATCGATATCCGGCCGGACCGGATGGAACTCGACGCCTTCCCCTTCAACCAGGGCGCGGTAACAGAGCGCCGTGGCCACTGCCGGTATGTGGCCGCGCCGCTTCAGTTCACGCGCCAAGCCGAGATACGGAAAGAGGTCGCCATAGGAGCCCCAGCAGGTCAGGACGACGCGCATCCTCTCTTGATTATTGGCCCGGTCTGGGTAAAAATGGTGGCGAATAAAAGGCGAAAACGCATCCCGTGGCCGACACCGCCCCCCTCTTCGACCTCGGCCCCCGTCGTCCCACGACGCAGACGATTGCGCTCCTCGTCCGCGACGGCGGAAGCGACGCGCTTCCGAGCGCGATCCGGCGCGCGGATGCCGCACGGTATCAGGAGGTCACGTGCCGCTCCGCGTTGAACCCGGTCAAGGGCATGGCCTTCAACTGGACGCTGAACCCGTACCGCGGCTGCACGCACGCGTGTCACTACTGCTTCGCGCGCCGCTACCAGACGCAATTCGAGCTGGGGGCGGACGACGAGTTCTCGTCGGTGATCTTCGTGAAGGTCAACTTCGCGGACGTCCTGGCGCGCGAGCTGGACAAGCCGTCGTGGACGCGCGAGGTGGTGGCGCTGGGGACCGCGACCGATCCGTATCAGCCAATCGAGGGGCACTACAAGCTCACCCGCCGCTCGCTCGAGGCGCTCGGACGCGCGCGCACGCCGGTCGGCCTGGTGACGAAGGGACCGATGGTCGTGCGCGACAAGGACGTTCTGGTCGAAGTCTCGAAGCACGCGAGTTGCACGGTCTGCCTCAGCGTCCCAAGCGTCGACGAAGAAGCGTGGGAAAGGATGGAACCGGGCACCGCGCACCCGCTCCAGCGCCTGCGTGCCGTGCGCGAGCTGTGCGAAGCCGGCGTACGCGCCGGGGTGCTCATGGCGCCAATCGTCCCCGGCATCTCGTCGCAGCCGGCGAAGCTGGAGCGCACGATTAAGGCGATAGCCGATCACGGCGCCGCGTTCGTCGGCGCCAACGTTCTCCATCTTGAAGGTGGCACGCGGGAGCACTTCATGAAGTTTCTTGCGGCCGAGTACCCCGACCTGGTCGACGGCTACGATCGCCTCTACGCGGGGAAGAAGTACGCGCCGAAGCGCTACGCCGCTGAAGTGCGCAAAGTCATTGGCGCGCTGCAGTCAAAGTACGGACTGTCGCGCCGGGCGGAACAGGACGAGGACGAGAAAACTCCAGACCTCGCGACCGATCCGGAACAGGCGAAACTCTGGTAGGGGTCAGACCCTTAGTGCGCCGCGACCCCGGTCGTCGCCACGCCGGGCGGCGAGCCGGTGAGGGTGGCCGCCACGACGACCACCTTCTCCTCTTCGAGCACAACGCGGTAGCTCGGCCCGGCGTGCCATTGCTGACTGATCGGCAGCTTCACGCGCTCATCGATGACGCGCTTGAGGAAGCGGGCGCCGTAGGCCAGGCTGTAGCCTTCGTCCACGAGCCGGTCGAGCGCGCCGGGAGCGACCTCGAGCCGGCGTCCCGAGCGATCAAGAGTGGCTGCGAGCGCCTGCAGCTCGTGCTCCGCGATCCAGCGGACTTCGTCCCGCGCCAGCGGCGCGAAGAGGACGACCTCGTCGATCCGGTTGCGGAACTCGGGCGGGAAGCGGCGCTCCAGCTCGCGGAACACTTCCGTTTTCACCTGCTCTACGCTGACCTGCTTCGACAAGAATCCCATCGGGCTCGTCAAGCGCCGGAAATGTTCGGAGCCGAGGTTCGATGTCATGATGACGATCGCATCGCTCAGGTAGACGCGCCTGCCCCGCCCATCGGTGATCCACCCCTCGTCGAAGGCCTGCAGGAACAAGTTCAGCATGTTCGGGCTGGCCTTCTCGATCTCGTCGAGGAGCACGACCGAGTACGGATTGTCCTTGAGCTGGTTCGTCAGCACGCCGCCGCGCTCGGATCCGACGATGCCGCGCGGCATGCCGATCATCTTGTCGACCGAGATCGCGCCGTCCTGATACTCCGACATGTCGACGCGGATCATCTTCTTGTCGTCGCCGAACAGGAGCTCGGCGGCCGACTTGGCGAGCTCGGTCTTGCCCACGCCGGTCGGCCCCAGGAACAGGAGGACGCCGTCCGGCCGGTCGAAGCCGTCCTTGAGCGGACCCTTATTCAGCACGAGGCGGTGAGCCACCGCGCGGATGGCCTCCTTCTGGCCCACGACCCGCTGCGCCAGCCGGTTCTCGACGTCCTTGAAGCGGTCGGTCACATCCCGGAAGACCATGTCGCGCGGGATCCGCGCCGCGGTGGAGATGACGTCGACGACATCGGCGGCGCCGACTTCCCACCGCCTGCCGATCTCCGCGCGCACGGACGCGGTGTCGAGCCAGCCGATGACCTTGTCGGGAAGCTGCAGGTGCCGCATGTAGCGCGGCGCCATCTCCAGCGCCATGTCGATCGCCTCGTCTTCAATGCGCACCGAGTAGTTGCGCTCGAGCCGCGGCCGGAGACTGTACAGGATGCGGCGGGTCTCCTCGAGCGTGGGCTCCGCGACCTGCACGGTGCGGAACCGCCGCGCCAGCGCCTCGTCCTCCTGGATGAACTCCTTGTACTCGCCGAGCGTCGTCGCGCCGATGATCCGGACCTCGCCGCGGGCGAGGACCGACTTGAAGACGTTGGCCGCGTCCGACGGGGCTCCCAGCGCGGACCCCGCGCCGATCATCGTATGCACTTCATCGATGAACAGGATCAGGTTCGGGCGCTCCTTGATCTCGCGGATGACGTTCTGGATCCGGTCCTCGAACATGCCACGCAGCATCGTCCCCGCCACCATCGAGTTCATCTGCAGGTTGACGATCTGGCAATCGCGCAGCCGCAAGGGGACGGTCTCGGGCTCGAACTCGAACCGGCGCGCGAGTCCTTCGACGATGGCGGTCTTGCCCACGCCGGGCTCGCCGATGAGGAGCACCGAGTTGGCGCGCTCGCGATGGCAGAGTACCTCGAGCACCTGTTGCATCTCGGCGTCACGGCCGAAGACCGGCGGGATCCGATCCTGACGCGCGAGCTGGTTCACGTTGGTCGCGAAGTGCTTGAGGAACGGCGGCAGCTCGAAGCGCTTCTTCAGCCGCTCCTCCTGCTGCTCGTGATCGCGCATCCGCGTCGCCAGACGCGAGACGACCATCTCGGGCTCCACCCCCTGGCGCCGGATGATCGACACCGGCACGCCTTGTGTCTCCTCGAGGATCGCCGAAAATAGATCGCTCGCTTCGATCGCGGTCCGCCCCAGGCGGCCGGCGTGCAGCAGGGCCAGCCTGAAGAGCAGCTTCGTGGCCGGGGACACCCGCACGTCGTGCACGGCCTGCGCGGGAAGCAACCGCAGGTGCTCTTCCAGAGCCTTCAAAAACTCATTCGGATTGAGGCTGTTGTCGCGCATCACCTGACCGAACAGGTCCCACTCGACCTGCGCGAACCCGAGGCAGACGTGCTCGTTGGTCAGAATACCGTGGCCGTGCCGCCGCGCCTCTTCGACCGCTCGATCGACGACGCGCTCGGCGCTTTCACCCAGACGATTGCGCGGGATATCGAAGTCTTCCACGATGTCCTCCGCTCCCTGCCGGGTCGGACAGCAAATGTTGCGCCAGCCAAATCGACCCGCGCGGCAGTGTTGCGCCGTGGCCACACGCAGCTAACTGATTGTCTTGCAGGAGGTAGCTCGAAGGACGCAGACGCGCCCGTCTGGTCCAGCTGAGCCGGATCGTCGCAGACGACTCGGCGACCTGTGTGGACTGTGACGCGAAGGTGTCAGCGCACCTGTCCGCCGATGAGCGCTGCGATACGCTGCTCGGTCGGCGGATGCGTGCTGAACATCGAGAGAAGACCACGGCCCGAGAACGGCTTGACGATGAACATGTGCGCCGTTGCCGGGTTGGCGTCGAGCGGCACCTGGCGCGCGGTCGCGTCGATCTTCCGGAGCGCGCTGGCCAGACCGTGCGGGTTGCCGGTGATGCTTGCCCCGCCGGCATCGGCTCCGAACTCCCGCGAGCGCGAGATCGCTGCCTGGATCAGCATGGCCGCCAGCGGCGCCAGGATGATCATCGCCAGCATCGCGATCGGATTGCTACCTTCGTCATCATCACTCCGCCCGCCGAAGAACATGAGCGAGCGGGACACCATCATGATGGCGGCGGCGATCGTGGCCGCGACCGAGCTGATCAGGATGTCCCGGTGCTTCACGTGCGCGAGCTCATGGGCCATGACCCCTTCGAGCTCGGGCTCCGACAATATCTGCATGATGCCTTCGGTCGCGGCCACCGACGCGTGGCTGGGGTTGCGACCGGTCGCGAAGGCGTTTGGCGACGCGTCCGGGATGATGTAGACGCGCGGCATCGGCAACCCGCCGCGCTGGGCGAGCCGCGCGACGGTGCGGTGCAAGGGATGCTCAGGCCCGACTTCCTTCGCGCGGTACATTCTCAGGACAATCTTGTCCGAGAACCAGTACGACAC
>JBOGJB010000381.1:0-6236 GCA_050745085.1 Vicinamibacterales bacterium | reverse complement strand
GTAGACGGTCGCGCGGCTGATCTTGTGGTCTTCGCGCCGGATCAGATCGACCAGATCGTCCGCGCTGAGGTGCCCTTCCTGCCGGAGAAAGACGTGGACGATGAAGTCGCGCTTGCTCGAGCGTTTGCCGCCCGCGGGACGGAGGCTGTCGATGTAGGCCGGGGTCGGTTCCATGCGCGGGCTCTTGCTGAAACACCAAGAGGCCAGAGGCCGGGGACCGGTGGCCAGAAGTCCTGGCCACTGATCCCTGGTCCCTGGCCTCTCGGGAGAAGCGTCAGACGTTGAACGACTGACCGCAGCCGCAGGTCGACTTGGCGTTCGGGTTACGGATGGTGAACCCGCCGCCGGTGAGGTTGTCGATGAAGTCGACCTCGGCGCCCTTCAGGTAGCGCGCGCTGATCGGATCGACGAGCAGCCGGACGCCATTCGACTCGATGCGCTGATCGGTATCGACCTGTCCTTCGCCTTCATCGATCATCAGCCCGTACTGGAAGCCGGAGCACCCGCCTCCCTGCACGAACACGCGCAACGCGGCCTGCTGCTTGTTCTCCTCGGCCAGCAGCTCTGAGATCTTGCTTGCGGCCGTCTGGGTCACGGTAATCATACCGATCAGTATACACTGCCGGGATGGTCCGGGAACACCCGTTCTGGCTCGGCGGGCGTGTCGAAGAGATGACCGAGCTGAAGCTGCTCGTCATCAACCGGCAGACAACGTGATCAGCGCCACGACGAAAGATCTCGACGTCCGTCTCGAGGCGCTCACCGCCGCGCGGCCCGACCTCGCGTTGGCGGCAGCGCTCCAGCGGGCGCTGCTCGGCCGGATCATCGCGTCGACCGAT
Organism: Vicinamibacterales bacterium; assembly: GCA_050745085.1. Lineage (GTDB taxonomy): Bacteria > Acidobacteriota > Vicinamibacteria > Vicinamibacterales > 2-12-FULL-66-21 > DATAEE01. The sequence continues at coordinate 5,397 of JBOGJB010000381.1, read as the reverse complement.
CGACTGGAGGCCGAACCCACGACGACCCGGACCCTCGTTCCCCCATCCACGGCAATCTCGCGGCTGAAGCAGGGGCTGCCCGTCCTGCGTGGCGACACCGTGCAGATGCCGGTCCTCCTGCTGGCGCCCGAGCTGGCGCCGCTCTGCGCCACGCTGGCGGAGGGCGGCGCTGGCGACCCCGCCCGTCACATCGCGGACGCGCTTCACGAGGGACGGATCGACCGGGGCTCGCTGCTCGCCGCGTCGTTCCGGCGCGATCAGTCGGCAATCCGCACGTTCGCGCGGCATGCCTCGCTGTCTCCGGATCTGCTCTGGCTCGTGGGCGAGCTGGCCGCGGGGCCCTTCGCGTTCAGCGCCCAGACGCGTGTCTTCGCCGACGACGAGGCGCGCGCGGCGCGCGACGCCTGGGATCGCGGCTATTGTCCCGCCTGCGGATCGTGGCCGGCGATCGCGGAGCTGGCGGGCGGGGCCCGGCGGCTCCGCTGCTCGTTCTGCGCGGCGGCATGGCAGCCGTCGGTCTGCCGCTGCGTGTACTGCGCCGAAGAGGGGCCGGCCTTCTCGCTCGCCGCGCCGGATGAAGAGCGGCCCGCGTGGCGGCTCGAGCTGTGCGCGGCCTGCGGCGGATATCTCAAATCCATCGAGGCCGCCGCGCCGATCCGCTATCCGCTCCTGGCCGTAGACGACATGGAAACGACGCCGCTCGACATCGTCGCGATGGATCGCGGGTACGGGCGGCCGCCGTTGCCGGACTTTGGTGCTTCGCTGTCAATGCCGAAGGCTGAAGGCCGAATACCGAATGCGTAACGACGAATGCGTACTGCCGAATTCGACTCGCTCGTAGACAGATTCCTCAAGGAGCACCTCGTCCGGCGCGTCTGGGACCGCGCCGTCACGGCCTGGGGCCCGACCGAGCCCGCAACGCTCGCGTCGATGCGGAATCGTCTCGGCTGGCTTGACGCGCCGAGCATCATGCCAGCGAGCCTGGATCAGGTGCGCGCCCTTGCAGACGAGGTGCGGCGGGAACACATTTCGTCGGTTTATCTCCTGGGGATGGGCGGCAGCAGCCTGTGCGCCGAGGTCATCCGAGCCGTGTACGGCGTCGCTCCGGGTTACCCGGAACTTTTCGTCCTCGATACGACCGACGACGAGACACTGGCGTCGGTGGCGTCGCGCCTCGACACAGAGCGCGCGCTGTTCATCGTCGCGAGCAAGAGCGGCACGACGATCGAGATCGCGTCGATGGAGCGGTACTTCTGGCAGATGATGCAGGCGGCTCGAGGCGGGCGCGCCGGAGGTCACTTCGTCGCCGTCACCGACCCGGGAACGGCGCTCGCCGGCCTCGCGCGCGAGCGCGGCTACCGCGCCACGTTCGTCAACCCGCCGGACATCGGCGGCCGCTTCTCGGCGCTCTCGCTCTTCGGCCTCGTGCCGGCGGCGCTCATCGGGGCGCCGGTCGCGGACCTGCTCAACGCCGGCGGGGCGATGGCGGCTGGATGCCGCGAGGAGCGGCCCACGAACGCGGGGCTCGAGCTGGGGGCGTTCATGGGGGCCGCCGCGTCCGCCGGCCGCGACAAGCTGACCGTCCTGCTCCCCCACTCGCTCGCGTCGCTCGGCTTGTGGATCGAACAGCTCGTGGCCGAGAGCACGGGCAAGCGGGGACGCGGCCTGCTGCCGGTCGTCGACGAGCCGCTCGGCGCCGCATACGGGCGGGATCGCGCGTTCGTCGCGGTCGAGACCGAGGACGAGCGTCTCGACCGCACCGCGCTAGAAGCGCTGAAGGACGCTGGGCATCCGATCTTCCGCATTCGCACCCGGCACGACGCGCTCGGCGCCGAGTTCTTCCGATGGGAGTTCGCGACGGCGATCGCGGGCGCAGCGCTGCAGGTGAATCCGTTCGACGAGCCGAACGTCACCGAAGCCAAGGACCGGACGAAGGCGCTGCTCGCCGCGTTCGAGCGGGATCGGCGCCTGCCGGACGAGCGCGCAGCGGGGGCCGCCGACGTCCGCAGAATCGTCGAATCGCTGCGTGATGGCGACTACTTCGCGGTGCTGTCGTATCTGCCGCCTGAATCGCCAACCCATAGCGTCATCGACGAGCTGCGCGTGGCGGTCCGGTCCCGCGGCTATGCGACGACGGTCGGCATCGGGCCGCGGTATCTGCACTCGACCGGCCAGTATCACAAGGGCGGGCCCGACACGGGCGTGTTCCTGATCATCACCGCGGACGATCGTACGACAACGATGATTCCCGGCGCGGCGTACTCGTTCTCGACGCTGAAGCGCGCGCAGGCGCTGGGGGATTACCAGGCGCTGGCCGCGCATGGGCGACGCGTTGCGCGCGTGCACCTCAGCGGCACCGACCACGCGCAGGCGCTCGAGTCGTTTGTCGCGGACGCGCTGGCCGCCAGACACTAAGCACTGGCGCGAGGCACTCCCAGGAGCTCGAGCCGCTGGCCCGAAGCGTTCTCGAGGTCCTTGTGCAGGCTGTTCCCGTGCGCGTCCATGGTCACGATCGCCGGGAAGTCGCGCACTCGCAGTGCCACATGGCTTCGGGCGTGCCGAACTCCATCAGCGACACCCCCTCGACGCGCTCGATGCAGCGCGCGTAGAACTGCGCGGCGCCGCCGACCGCGTTCAGGTACACCGCGCCGTTCTCCTTCAGCGCCTGCAAGGTTTTTGCGCCCATGCCTCCCTTGCCCATTACCGCCCGCACGCCGTAGCGACGGATGATGTCCCCCTGATACGGCTCTTCGCGGATGCTCGTGGTCGGGCCGGCGGCGGTCACCGTCCACTCGCTCCCCTGCTTCGCCACGACCGGCCCGCAATGGTAGAGGACGCCGCCGCGCAGGTCGACCGGCGGCTCGTGCTTCATGAGGTGCGTGTGGACGGCGTCACGTCCCGTGTAGACGCGGCCCGACACGAGGACGACGTCGCCGACGCGCAGCGCGCGGATCTGCTCGTCGGAGATCGGCGCGGCGATCGGGATCTCGCGGCCGGTGCGAGGAAACCCTTCCTGCCCGCCGGTCAGCATCGGGGCCGACCTCGCGCCTGTGGGCTCGCGATAGAGCCACTCGCGGATCGCGCCGCTCCCGGCGTCGAGGCGGACGCCGAGACGGCGGAACGCCCAGCAGTCGTACGCGACCGACACGAAGAAGCTCGCCGGCAGGCGGTTGAGCGCGCCGACCTTGCAGCCGATCAGCGACACGTTCCCGCCGAACCCCATGGTCCCCACGCCGAGACTGTTGACGGTCGCCATGACCGAGTTCTCGAGCGCCGCGAGCCGCGGGTCCCCGTTGACGTCGTCGAGCGTCCGGAACAGTTGTTCCTTCGCATGCAGGTAGCCGGAGGTCCGGTCGCCGCCGATGCAGACGCCGACAGCCCCCGGCGCGCAGCCCTTGCCCTGCGCGTGCCATACCGCGTGCAGGATGCACTTGCGGACGCCGTCCAGCGTGCGATCGGCTCGGCCGAGGTGCGCCAGCTCGATCGGCAGCGAGTACTGGGCGTTTGTGTTCTCGCAGCCCCCCCCTTTGAGGATCAGCTTTACTTCGAGCTCGTTCTTCTCCCACTGATCGAAATGGACAATCGGCGTGCCGGGGCCCAGGTTGTCTCCCGAGTTCTCGCCCGTGATCGAGTCGACCGAGTTCGGACGGAGCTTGCCGCGCCGGGTCGCCTCGCGCACGGCGGTCTGAATCTGCTCGCGCATCCAGATCTGGTTCGCGCCGACCGGCCCGCGGATCTCGAAGGTCGGCATCCCCGTGTCCTGGCAGATCGGGCCCTCGCACGACGCCGCCTGGTCGATGTTCTGCGCGATGATCGACAGCGCCTGGGCCGCCCGGGTACCGTCCGCTTCGGCCTCCATCGCCGCGCGCATCGCGGCGCGCACGTCGGGCGGCAGGTCGGTCGCGGTGCGCGTGATCAGAGCGACCATGCTGTCGAAGAAGGCTGGTAACATGGGATGAGTTTACTACCCCATGCGCTACCGCATCGAGCGCGACCCTCTTGGGGACGTGCGCGTGCCTGCCGGCGCGTACTACGGCGCGCAGACCGCGCGCGCGGCGAAGAACTTCCCGATCAGCGGCCTCCGCCCGCCCGACGAGTTGGTCGTCGCGACCGTGCTCGTGAAGAAGGCGGCGGCAGACGCGAACATGTCGCTCGGTCGCCTGTCGAAGGACATCGGCAAGGCGATCGTCCAGGCGTGCGACGAGATCCTGGCGGGCGGTTTGCGCGACCAGTTCATCGTGGACGTATACCAGGCCGGAGCCGGCACGTCGCACAATATGAACGGCAACGAGGTGATCGCGAACCGCGCGGCCGAGATCCTCGGCGGCGCGCGCGGCGAGTACGATCTCGTCCATCCGAACGACCACGTCAACATGAGCCAGTCCACGAACGACGTCTTTCCGACAGCGACGCGCCTGGCGCTCCTGCTGATGACGCCCGCGCTCGTCGAGTCGGCGCTGCGGCTCGCGGAGACGTTCGACAGAAAGGCGCAGGCGTTCGCTCGCGTGCTCAAGACCGGGCGGACGCACCTGCAGGACGCCGTCCCGATGACGCTCGGGCAGGAGTTCGGCGGCTACGCCGCCTGTCTGAGGGTTGCCGCCGACGGCGTCGAGGCGTCCACGCAGGCGCTCGAAGAGCTGAACCTCGGCGCGACCGCGGTCGGGACGGGGCTGAACGCCGGCGACGACTACGTCGAACGCGCGGTGAAGCGGCTGCGGGCGTATACGCGGCTGCGGCTGCGCCCGGCCGTGAACCGATTCCGCGTGACGCAGAGCATGGGAGACGTGCTCGCCTGGTCCGGCGCGGTGCGCCGCCTCGCGGTCGAAGCGGGCAAGGTCGCTTCGGACCTCCGGCTGCTCAGCATGGGGCCGCGCGCCGGCCTCGCGGAGATCACGCTGCCGGCGGTCCAGCCGGGGTCGTCCATCATGCCGGGCAAGGTCAACCCCTCCGTGCCCGAAATGGTCAACCAGGTGTGCTACCAGGTCCGGGGCTGCGACGCGGCGATCGAGGCCGCGGCGGAGGCCGGACAGCTCGAGCTGAACGTGATGATGCCGGTGATCGCGTGGAACGCGCTCCACGCCGCGCGCATTCTCGCCAACGCCCTCGACGTGCTGCGCACGCGAACGGTGCAGGGCATCCGCGCCGATGCAAAGCGCTCGCGCGAGCTGCTCGACCGCAGCACTGCGGTCGCCACGGCGCTGAGCCCGTACATCGGCTACGCCGCGACGGCGGAGATCGCCAAGGCGTCGGTCGCCTCCGGCCGATCGATTCGCGAACTCGTGCTGGAGCGCGGGCTGCTCCCCGCCGCCGATCTCGATCGCATCCTCTCGGTCGAGGGGATGACGACGCCTGGGGTGGCGGGAGCGCCTGCCGCCCGCGCGAGGCGCCGGAGGGACG
>JBOGJB010000380.1:0-5677 GCA_050745085.1 Vicinamibacterales bacterium | reverse complement strand
CCCCAGCGCGTGCGTCAGCTCGGCCACGTGACGGCCGGCGAGCGCGACGCGCGCCGGCACCCGCTGCAGTCCGCGGCTGCCCTCGAATCCCTGCAGCCGCGATCGACGCGCGGCGAGCGACCGGCGGAGCGCCGCGTGCAGGCGACCGCCGAGGCTGTCGATCCCGTCGCAGAACTCGTCCCGCCGCGCGACCACCATCTCGGCCGCGGCCGACGGCGTCGGCGCGCGCAGGTCCGCGACGAAGTCGGCGATCGTCACGTCGGTTTCGTGCCCGACCGCCGAGATGATCGGCACCGGCGATCCCGCGATCGCCCGGGCGACGCGCTCGTCGTTGAACGCCCAGAGATCCTCAGCCGATCCGCCCCCACGGCCCACGATGACCACGTCCACGCCGGAGACACGTCCGATCTCCGCGATCGCGTACTTGATCTCGACCGCCGCGCCCTCGCCCTGCACGCGCGTCGGACGAATGACGAGGTGCGCGTTCGGATAGCGCCGCCTCAGCACCTTGACGATGTCGCGGAGCGCCGCGCCGTCGAGCGACGTCACGATGCCGATCTGGCGCGGCAGCAGCGGAAGCGGCCGCTTCCGCGCCGCCGCGAACAGCCCTTCGGCCGCGAGCTTCTTCTTGAGCTGCTCGAAAGCGACCTGCCGCGCGCCGTAGCCTTGCGGCTCCAGGTGCTCGGCGATGAGCTGGTACTCCCCCTTGGGGTCGTACACGCTCACGCGCCCGCGCGCGACGACCTTCAGCCCGTCCTCGGCGGCGAACTTGAGGTATCGCACCGCGGATCGGTACATGATTCCGCGGATCTGCGCGCTCGCGTCCTTCAACGTGAAGTAGAGATGTCCCGTCGTCCAGAGCTTGCAGTTCGACAGCTCGCCCTCAACGTAGATCTCCACGAATCGGGTCTCGAGCGTCTCGCGGATCGCGAGCGTGAGCTCGCTGACCGTCAGGATCTCGCGGGCCTGAGAGGCCCGCGCGCCACCGTCTTGGCCGCCGACGGGCTCCTCTTCCTCGAACGGGATATCGAACAAATCGCTCATCGCGAGCCTACGGGACGCCGCGCCGCGAGTGTTTCAACCTGCTCGGCCGAGAGGCTGAGGCGCTCGATCGCGCTCGCACGACCCGTCGCGGAGTCGGCGGTGACGACGACGGCGTGCAGCTTCGGGTTGGCCGTCGCGACCTCGAACTTTGCCGGCATGCCGTTGAGGAACCGCCCGAGCGCCACGCCCGTGTCGATCCCGATGATCGAATCGTGGGGGCCGGTCATCCCGACGTCGGTGATGTAGGCGGTCCCGCGCGGCAGCACGCGCTCGTCGGCGGTCTGCACGTGCGTGTGCGTCCCGATGACGGCGGTGGCGCGGCCGTCGAGGTGCCAGCCCATCGCGACTTTCTCGGAGGTCGCCTCGGCGTGCATGTCCACGATCACGACGCGCGTCTCGGCGCGCAGCGCCTCGATCTCCTTCAGCACCACGGCAAACGGATCGTCGAGCGGCGCCATGAACACGCGTCCCATGACGTTGACGACACCGACCGCGTCGCCCCGGCGCGTGCGATAGACGCCGCGCCCGCGGCCGGGCACGCCGGCAGGAAAGTTGGCGGGACGCAGCAGCCGCGGTTCGCTGGCGACGTACTCGAGCACTTCCTTCTTGTCCCAGATGTGATTGCCGGAGGTCATCGCGTCGATGCCGTAGTCGAGGAGCGTCTTCGCGATGTCCGGCGTCACGCCGAAGCCGGCCGCGGCGTTCTCGGCGTTCGCGATCACAAGATCGATGTCGTGCGCATCGACGATGGCCGCCAGGCCGCGCCGGACCAGCTCGCGGCCGGGCTTGCCCATGATGTCCCCGATGAACAGAATCCGTGTCATTTCGTGCTGATGTGGATGCGGATGGGGGCGCCGCGGCGGTCGTCGACGCGCGGGATCTTCACGCGGAGCACGCCGCCCTCGAGCGTGGCGTCGGCGCGCGTGGCGTCGACAGGGCCGGGGAGCCGGACCGCGCGCGCGAAGCGGCCGAAGCCGCGCTCGGCGAGGTGGAACCGCGCGTCCTCCTTCGCCGCGGCGCACGCCGCCATCGGCTTCTCGCCCGTCACCACCAGCACGCCGTCCTTCACGAGCGCCTGCACCGCGTCCGCCGGCACGCCGGGCAGATCGATCACGGCGACGACGGCGTCGTCCAGCTCGAAGAGATCGAGCGGCGGGACGCACTCGCCCGCGCGCGTCGCGTCGCCATGATCCAGCTCGTCGAAGACGCGCCGGATCGCCGCCGAGAGGCCGGGAGGAGGCGAGAACATGCGCCCTGCACGTATCTTACGGTATCCTGTCGGGCATGGCGAACGCCGATCCGCCCCGATCAGACGCGCCGGTGGCTGCTCCGGGCCGCGCGATTCCGCTCGAGAGCCGCTTTCTGTTCGTCGACGTCGCGGCGCAGCGCGCGAAGCAGCTGCGGCGAGGCGCGCTGCCCAGATTGCCGGGCCTGCCGGTGCAGCCGCCGGGCGCGCCACGGCCGGACTACGGTCACAAGCTCGAACGGCTCGCGATGGACGAAGTCCGTCAGGGGTTCATCGACTACACGCTGCCACCCACGCCCGTGCCGCGCCGAGGGGCCAAATGACGTGGGCCGAGCTGCAGTCGCTCGCGCTCGGCTTGCTCCAGGGGCTCGGCGTCTCGACGGTCTTCCTCCTCGTACTCTTCATCGGCTTCTGCGTCGTGCTCGGCTTCCCCAAGCTGCGCCCGGGCGGGCGCAAGTCGCGGGTCGTGCGGAGCCTCGACGAAATGGTCGACGGGCAGCCCACGCGGTACCTTCCGCCGGACTCGCCGCGCGGGCCGGTCGACCAGCTCCATACGCCGGAACTTGCGGAGGCCGCGGCGCGTAAATCCCGATAAGGGGGCGCACGCATGCTCGAGATCGGCGCGTTGGCGATCGTCGCAATGACCGTCGTCGCGGCGTTCGTGGTGATTGTGTGCCTGGCGTTCTTCGTCCGGGCGATCGTGTGGGTGGTGCTGCTGCCGATCAAGCTGCTGCTCTGGATCGTGTTTTTGCCGTTGCTCCTGCTGAAGCTGCTCATCGGCGCCATCGTTGGCGTCGTGGTGCTGCCGATCCTCGCCATCGTCGGCATCATCGGCGCATTCGCGCTGGGCGCGGTGTTCCTGATCCCGATGGCGCCGTTCCTGGTGCTCGTCGCCGCAATCTTCTGGCTCGTGAAGAAGGATAGGGGCACTGCTGCCCAATTCTGACGGCGGAATGCTACGATGCGCCGCTATGCGACGCATCACGTTCTGTTTCTCGTTCCTTCTCGTCGCGGTCTTCGTCCTCACGCCGTCCGCACAGACCTATCGCATCCTCGTCACCAACGATGACGGCATCCGCGCGCCGGGGATTCTCGCGCTCGCCCGCGCGCTGACCGCGGTCGGCGAGGTCACCGTCGTCGCGCCGGCCGACAATCAGAGCGGCAAGGGGCATTCGCTGACGCTCGTCGAGCCCATCTACGTCGAGAAGGTCGCGCTCGAGGGAGTGCCGGCCGCGTACGCGGCGACCGCGACTCCAGCGTCGTGCGTGAAGATTGCGCTGGCCGTGCTCGTCCAGAACAGGCCGGATCTCATCGTCTCGGGGATCAACCGCGGACAGAACGTCGGCCGCGTGTCTTACGTGTCGGGCACGGTGGGCGCGGCGCGCGAAGGCGCCCTGCAGGGCATCCCCGCCATCGCCGTGTCGCTGAAGCTCGCGGAGGGCGCAGCGGACGCCTCTTACGCTGCGGCTGCGGTCGCGTCGCGGCAGGTCGCCGAGTTCGTGAAAGCGAACGGCCTGTCACCCGGCGTGTTCCTCAACGTGAACGTGCCACCGGGCCCGCCCGAGGCGATCAAGGGACTGCGGCTGGCGATGCAGAGTCCACTGATGGGCGTCGAGCGCTTCGTCGAGCATCAGCGCCCGCCGTCGAACCGCCGGTACTTCTGGAGCGTGTACGAAGACCCGAAGGGTGGCACAGAGACCGACGATGTGGGTGTCCTCGGACAAGGTTACGTGTCGGTCGTCCCGCTGCGCGCGAGCGAGTTCGATCGCGAGGCCTTCGAAGCGCTGGGACAGCGCCTGCCCAAGTACGAAGTACGAAGTTCGAAGGACGAAGTGAAGTAGGAAGTTCGGACTTTACTTCAGCCTTCGTCCTTCGTGCTTCGTACTTGAGGCAGCTCCCTCCACCACCCTGCTTCCCGTTCGTAGGCGTGCGCGATGCGGAAGATCGTGGCCTCGTCGAACGGACGTCCGACGAGCTGCAACCCGACCGGCAGGCGATCGGCGAAGCCGCACGGCACGCTGATCGCCGGAAGACCCGCGAGCGGTGCGCTGACCGTGAACACGTCGGCGAGGTACATCTTGAGCGGATCGGCCGTCCGCTCGCCGAACCGGAACGCCGGCGTCGGGCTCGTCGGGAGCGCGACGACGTCCGCCGACGCGAGCGCGCGATCGAAGTCCTGGCGTATGAGCGTGCGCACCTGCTGCGCCTTGAGATAGTACGCGTCGTAGTACCCGGCGCTGAGAACATAGGTGCCGAGCATGATGCGCCGCTTCACCTCCGGGCCGAAACCGGCCTGGCGCGTCCGCTCGTACATCGCGACGAGCGTATCGGTCGCGTCGAGCGGCGCGCGCCTCCCGTAGCGGACGCCGTCATAGCGCGCGAGGTTCGAGCTCGCCTCGGCGGTCGCGATCAAATAGTAGACGGCGATCGCGTGACGGCTGTGGGGCAGATCCACGTGAACAATCTTCGCCCCGCGTGAGGCGAACACGTCTATCGCCGCGTTGAAGGCGCGTCGCACCCCCTCATCCACGCCATCGTCCAGCAGACGTCTCGGCACCCCGATGCGCGCGTCCTGGAGGGCGGGACTCCCGGATCCACCGGGACCATCGAGCCCGGCGAGGTAGTCGCCGACCGGCGTGTCGGCGGCGGTGGCGTCGAAGGGGTCGGGGCCCGCGATCGCCTGCAGCACGCGCGCGGTGTCCTCGACCGTGCGCGTGATGGGACCGATCTGATCGAGAGATGAGGCGAACGCGATCAGACCGTATCGCGAGACGCGCCCCCACGTCGGCTTGAACCCGGTGACACCGCAGAGCCCCGCCGGCTGGCGGATCGATCCGCCGGTGTCCGAGCCGAGCGCCGCGGGGACCATCGCCGCCGCGACGGCGGCGGCCGAGCCTCCGCTCGATCCGCCCGGGATGCGATCGAGCGCCCACGGGTTCTTCACCGCGCCGTACGCCGAGTTCTCCGTGGAGGAGCCCATCGCGAACTCATCGCATCTGGTCTTGCCGATGATGACCGCGCCGGCGCGCTCGAGGCGCGCGACGACGGTCGCGTCGTACGGCGGCGCGTAGCCCTCCAGGATGCGCGATCCCGCGGTTGTCGTCAGGCCTCGGGTGCAGAGGTTGTCCTTGAGCGCGATCGGCACGCCCGCGAGCGGCAGCGTCGCGAGGGCGCCGCGATCGCGGTCGAGGGCACGCGCGCGGTCGAGCGCGCGCTCCGCCGCAACAGTCTGGAACGCGTTGAGCGGCGGGTCGAGCCGCGCGATGCGCTCGAGCGCCGCTTCGCAGGCCTCGACCGCGCTCAGACGGCCGGCGGCCACATCGTCGCGAATCTCTCGGGCGGTCGGCGGCGGCGTCAACCGATCACCCTGGGCACCTTGAAGAGGCC
>JBOGJB010000379.1:0-7496 GCA_050745085.1 Vicinamibacterales bacterium | reverse complement strand
GCCCTACACGCTCGAGCGGTGTAAACACGAGACAGTTAAACCTTAGCCGGCTGGGCATCCGGCCGGCCGTCGGTTTCAATCTGCCGTGGCCGGCAGCGGCAAAGCCGAGCACGGCAGCTTCGCGGTTGTACTCGTAAGTCGGCACAGCACGGCTGAATGCCCAATGACCGGGCCATATCGGCCCATCTCCTGGCTGCCCCCGACCACGAAACCCCCCTTGAACGATCGCACCGCGATTGATCGCGCGATTGATCGCCTGGCGCACTTCACGGGAACGAAGCACGGGGTGGCGCAGATTGAATCCGAGCGTTAAGCTGTACGGTTTCAGGAATGTGAACGTCTGTACGCTCGACTCTCCATCAACGAACTCTGCGGCGTCTGGACCGACTTCGTACAGGAAGTCGATCTCTCCCCGCATTAGCGCCGTCCACGCGTTTCGCACGGTTGGGAAGGCGTTCAATTCCAGGCGATCAATGGCGGGAGTACCGTCGCGGTAGCCATCGAATCTACGCATGACGATCCGTTTTCCGTCACTGATTTCGACAATGAATGGCCCAGTGCCCGCAGCCCGATCTTGAGGCCCGTGTGTGATGTTGACGTACGAGAGGTCACTGAGTAGTAGCGCACTGGGTCTGTTCAACCTGATGGTGAAGCTCGTGGGACTGTCCGCGACGATTGACGACACTTGTTGAAAGCTTGGTGCCAACGCCAGAGTGCCCGGCTGGCGCACGGCGCTGCTCAGACTTTCCACCACCCGGTCGGCCGTCACCGGGGTACTATCGTGAAAAGTCATTCCCTTGCGCAGATCAAACCGCCACGCCACCCCGTCAGATGAACGTTCCCAGCGTTCCGCGAGGTTGGGAGTTGCCCGGCCGTCGGTGCTGATCGTCAGCAACGGTTCGAGGCTGAGAAGAACTGCGGGGACCCGTAGCTGCGGGTCCAGACTGCCTTCCGGCGCCGCCATGCCTATCGACAGCGTAGTGGCGTTGTGTCCCGCCTCAACTTCCTGGCGAGAACACCCATAGCATGCCAATAGCACGAGCAACACGCACGGTGCGTGAGCCCGAAGGCGATCCATTCTAACGACCCGATGTCCGCCGCTAGCTGCGTGGCGTCTCCGGCGGCATGTCAACGACCCACGGGCAGATCTCGGGCTTCATCGTGGTCGAACCCTTCTTCACGATCTTGATCTTCAACATTGCAGGACTCCTTAGTCAGTCGGTTTCGGTCTCAGTTCAGGTTCGCCTACCGCAGTGAATCGAGCGGGACGTCGACGAGCCACGGACGAAGGTTGCTTTCCTTCTTCGTGTCCGTTGGCTTCTTTCGGTTCTCCATACGCTCCTCCTTGTCTGTTTCCGCCTCAATTCCCGATTCCCAATTCTCAATAGATTCTCAATCCACCAATTCTCAATGCGCAGCCGCCGCGTCGCGGGCGAGCGCGGTGACGCCGGCTTCGAAGCTTGTCTTGTGACAGTTCGGCATGTGCATGCTGCCCAGCTCGGTGTGCGACGCCACGGAGCACCCGCCGGCGCAGACGGGGATGAACGGGCAGTCGCCGCAGCTCTTCCATGGTGCGAGGACGTCCCACTCCGCCGCCGCGCGCGCGCGCAGGGGATCCTGGCGGTCGTCGATGTGCCCGACCGATTGCGTCTGATCCCCCGTAAACCCCGGGCAGGCGTAGATCGATCCGTCGGGGTTGAGCGTGTAGGCGTGCCGCTTGTGCAGCTCGCACGGGCCCATGTGAACGCCGTCCACGGTCGGGAACCCGCGCCGCTTCGTCTCTTCGCGCAGGAATGTCAGCGTCTCGTCCAGCCCGCCGCAGCCCGTGCACGCGCTCGTCGTCCCGGTGCCGGCGACCGTCATGCACGTCCCGCCGAGCGGCTTGCCGCTGCCGTCCACCGCCGTGAGCGGGATCAGCCCCTTCGGGGTCTTCGGTGTTTGACGAATGATCGGCTTGAACGCGACCTTCGCGAGCTTGTCGGCGAAGTCCTGCTCCCTGAGGAAGTCGAGGAGCGCCGGGTAGCTGCCGGCAGAGGACTCGTCGAAGTTGCCGCCGATCGACACCTTGCAGCGGTCGGCGACGAGCCGGACGTTCTCGAGGATCTTGTCGAAGGTTCCCTGACCGCCGCGCAGCGGGCGCATCCGGTTGTGCGTGTCGCGGTCGCCGTCGAGCGTGATCTTCACGCCGTTCAGCCCGTACGGCGCGAGGCGATCGACGACCGCAGGCGTCAGGAGCAGCCCGTTGGTGATGACGTTGACGAGCAGGCGGACGCCGCGCGCCTGACACGCGGCCCACAGCCGCTCGGCCAGGAAATAGCAGACCGGCAGGTTCAGGAGCGGCTCACCGCCGAAGAGCGTCAGCACGAAGCTCTCCGGCCGGAGCGCGTCGAGCTTCGCCTCGGCCCACGCCACGACGCCCGCCGCCGTCTCGAGCGACATCTTCTGCGCGAACTTGTTGTAGTCGCCGTGATCCCCCTGGAAGCAGTAGTCACACGCGAAGTTGCACTGCAGCGTCGTGAGCACGGTCACGCGCACCTGGTCGGTGCCTTCGCGCACGTCGCGGAAGTACTTCGTGAGCTTCGCCCGCTCCTCTTCGCGGCCGCTGGCCAGGAAGCCGTGCTCGGCGAGCGTCGCGAGCGCCTCTTGCTCGGCATCGCTCCAACCGGCTTCGGGGGGGTTCGGTCCGGCGCCGGCGGTCCGGGTGCGCTCGAGCAGCGCCGCGACCTCCTCGGACACCAGGAGCTGGGCGTCGGTGAAGGTGTTCATCAGGAACACCTCGCCGCGATCCTCCAGGGGCACGCGGACGTTGAAAATTGATGGCTGCATCGCTGACTCCGGGTCCGGCGAAATACCGGCCACACCAATCCTGCGAGCGAGGCCACGATGCAACGGCTGTTCCACCCTGGCACGGTCCCTCGATTGGCCGAAGGTTGCGGAGTCCCGAAGCGGGACAAAGCCTTGCAAAACTGTGAATTAGGGCTGAGCGGTGCGCTGACGACAGGCCCCCGAGGGCCGGGGTTGAAACAGAGGGTGGCCGGCCAACTCGTTGGCTTAGTCAGCCAACAGATTGGCCAGCCTTCGCTCGCGGGGCCTGCACGCGAGCTTCGGCTAGGCTCGCCGAAGCGGCCGACAAAATCACGAGCCGCGAAGGCGGCCGGTCAGGCGCCGCGAAGCTTGCGCGCCAGCTCGCGGATATCGAGCCGTCCCATCTTGTGTTACAGCGTGCTCAGCGGGATGCCGAGGAACCGCGCCGTCGCCGAGACGTTCCAGTCGTTGCGTTCGAGCGCGCGGATGATGAAGTTCCGCTCGAACGTGTCGCACGCCTCCTGGAACAGGCTCTCGATCCCGGCCGCCGGCGTCGCATCGAACCGCGCGAAGTGATAGTCGAGCGGCAGGTCCTCGTCCGTGATCCATTCCTTGTCGCTCACCGCGACGAGCCGCTCGATCAGGTTCTCGAGCTCGCGGATGTTCCCCGGCCACCAGTACGACGACAGGAGCTTCATCGTCGATTCCGAGATGCCGTGCGTCTGTTTGCGGAACTTGACCCGGTAGCGGTCGAAGAAGAACTTGGCGAGCGCCGGCAGGTCCTCGATCCGCTCGCGCAGCGGCGGCATGCGGATCGGGATGACGTTGATGCGATAGAACAGGTCGTCGCGGAACCGGCCCTCCTTGACCGCCTTCTCCAGGTCGACGTTGGTCGCGACGACGAGCCGGAATTCGGTCTTGATCGGCTTCGAGCCGCCGACCCGCTCGATCTCTCCCTCCTGGATCGCGCGCAGCAGCTTCGCCTGGAGGTCGAGCCGGAGGTCCCCGATCTCGTCGAGGAAGAGCGTGCCGCCCGCCGCCAGCTCGAACTTGCCGAGCTGCTGGCGGTGCGCGCTGGTGAAGGCTCCCTTCTCGTGCCCGAAGAGCGTGCTCTCGACCAGCTCGTGCGGGATTGCCGCGAGGTTGACCGTGATGAACGGCGACTCGCCACGCCCCGACTCGCGGTGCAGCAGCCGCGCGAGCAGCTCCTTGCCGGTGCCGCTCTCGCCGAGGATCAGGACCGTCGCCGAGAGCTTCGCGACCTTGTGCACCAGATCGACAATGTCCCGCATCAGGCGGCTCGGGCCGATCAGGAACTCCTTGTCCGACTGCTCGGCGACCTGCGCGCTGAGCGTCATGACCTGCCGGTTCAGGTCCTGCCGCTCGCTCGCGTTCCGCACGAGCGAGCGCAGCGCGTCGTAGTCGAAGTCTTTCGTGATGTAGTGATACGCGCCGTGCTTCATCGCCTGCACGGCGACCTCGATCTCGGTGACCGCCGAGATCATGATCAGCTCGATGAGGCTGTAGTTCTCCTTGACGATCCGCAGGACGTCGAGGCCGTTGATGCCTGGCAGGCGGACGTCGAGGAGCATCAGATCGACGTCCTCGCGCTTGAGCAGCGCGAGCGCCGCCTCGCCGCTCGACACCGTCAGGACTCGGTAGTCGCGCTTGAGGATCGCGCCGAGCGTGTCGCGCATTCCCTGATCGTCGTCGGTGATCAGAACGGTTTTCTGTTTGGCGCTCATCGGGTTGCGGCCGGTGCCATTCTACATTAAGGTTAAGGATTCATGCTCCTGTGGGCGACCGTGGTCGTAGGCGCGCTCGCGCTCGCGGCGTGGTTCCAGACGCGCCGCCTCAAGCGCCGCATCGACCAGCTCAATCACTCGTACTGGGAGTTGCGCTACGAGTACACGCGGCTTCGCGCCGCGGTCGATCGTCTCGATCCGTCCGCCGCGCCCCCGGCGCCCGAGCCGCAACCCCAACGGGGGGATGTCGGCTTTGTGCCGTTGTCATCCCTGCGAAAATAGCCGTCGCCGCACGCGGCCCTGAAGGGCCGCGCTACGAGGATTGAGATTTTGCCGAGTCAGTACGACGTCATCGTGATCGGCGCGGGCACGGGTGGGTACGTGGCCGCGATCCGCGCCGCGCAGCTTGGCTTGAAAACCGCGGTTGTCGAGCGTCAGCCCGCGCTCGGCGGCACCTGCCTGAACTGGGGCTGCATCCCGACCAAGGCGCTCCTCGAGCACGCGCACGCGCTCAAAATCGCGCAGGACTGGAAGGAGTGGGGTCTGTCGATCGGCCAGGCCGTCTCGATCGACATGGCCCAGGTGCAGTCGCGCAAGGACCGCATCGTGAAGGGGCTGACCGGCGGCGTCGAGCTGCTCTTCAAGAAGAACAAGATCGACTGGATTCGCGGCAGCGGCCGGCTGACCGGCACGCGTGGCGTCGAGATCACCAACGGCGCTACGCAATCGCTGACCGCCAAAGAGATCATCGTCGCCACCGGATCCTCGCCGCGCAGCGTCCCCGGCATCGAGATCGATCGCCAGCGCATCATCTCGAGCGACGAAGCGATCGGAATGAAGGAGATCCCGAAGTCGGTCGTCATCATGGGAAGCGGCGCCGTCGGTG
This sequence comes from Vicinamibacterales bacterium, assembly GCA_050745085.1. Classification (GTDB taxonomy): domain Bacteria; phylum Acidobacteriota; class Vicinamibacteria; order Vicinamibacterales; family 2-12-FULL-66-21; genus DATAEE01. The sequence continues at coordinate 2,060 of JBOGJB010000379.1, read as the reverse complement.
TTGAGTTCGCGTCGATCTTCCGCCGCTTCGGCAGCGACGTGACGATCGTCGAGCTGCTGCCGCGCCTTGTGCCGCTCGAGGACGAAGCAGTCTCCGCGGAGCTGGAGAAGTCCTTCCGCAAACAGGGGATCAAAGTCCTGACCGGCACGAAAGTATCGAAGGCGACGGCCTCCGCCGATGGCGTGCAGATCCAGGCGGAGCTGGCCGGGAAGACCGAGACGATCAAGGCGGAGTACCTGCTCGTCGCGACCGGCCGTGGGCCCGTCACCGACGGCCTCGGCGCCGAAGAGGCGAAGCTGCCGCTCGAGAAGGGTTACGTCCGCGTGGACGAGACATTCCGGACGGGCGTGGCGAACATTTCCGCGGTCGGTGACGTGATCACGTTCGGAAAGCCGGGCCACCCGCAGCTCGCGCACGTCTCGTCGGCGGAAGGGATCGTCGTCGCGGAGCGCCTCGCCGGAAAAGAGACCCGCGCAATCAACTACGACCAGGTGCCCGCCTGCACGTACTGCGATCCCGAGATCGGCAGCGTCGGTCTGACCGAAACAGAGGCAAAGGCTCGGGGCTACGACGTCCGCGTCGGCACGTTCCCGTTCGGCGTGCTCGGGCGCGCGCGTATCGCGAACGAGCGCGAGGGGTTCGTCAAGATCGTCGCCGAGAAGAAGTACGACGAGATCCTCGGCGTCCACATGATCGGCCCCCGCGCCACCGAGCTGGTCGCCGAGGCGACGATGATGCTGCGGCTCGAGTGCACCGTGGAGGAGCTGATCCGCACGATTCACGCGCACCCGACGATGGCGGAGGCGATAGGCGAGGCGGCGCACGCGGCCCACGGAGCCGCTATACACTTGTAGGTGACTGGGACTAGGGACTAGGGACTTGGGAGTGTGTCCATTGTCAGAGTCCCTAGTCCCCAGTTCCTAGTCCCTGACTGCGAACAGAGAGCCACATGCCCACAGACGTCCTGATGCCCCAGATGGGGGAGTCGATCGCCGAGGGGACGATCGTCCGCTGGATCAAGAAGGTCGGCGACAAGGTCGTCCGCGACGAGCCGCTCTTCGAGATCTCCACCGACAAGGTGGACGCCGAGATCCCGTCTCCTGCGGCCGGCACGGTGGCCGACATCAAGGTCAAGGAAGGGGAGACGGTCCCGGTCAACAGCGTTGTGGCGACAATCGCGGCGGCAGGGGAGGCGGTCGAAGCCAGTGGGCCCCGCCTTCCGCCTTCGCATGAAGCTTCGGCGGACCGCCGTAGCCCTGGCGGAGGCGGTGAGGCCGGGCGTGCCGCAAGCCAGCCGGATGCGGGCGTTCAGGCCGGCGCGCTTGAGAAGGACGAATGGCGCGACGACGACGAGAAGTCGCCGCAGGCCGCCGAGACACGCGAGGATCTCCGCCGCCGCAAGTCTTCCCCTCTGGTGCGCAAGATCGCGCGCGAGCACAACATCGATATCGCCAGCCTTTCGGGGAGCGGCATCAACGGGCGGGTGACGAAGAACGACATCCTGGGCGCGATCGAGAGTAGGCCCGACCTTCAGGTCGGGCGTGGCCCGAGCCAACCTGGCGCGGTCGGGCGTGCGAGCCAACCGGCCGCCAGTGTCATCGCCTTCAAGCCTGGCGAGCGCGTCCGCGTCGAGCCGATGAGCGTCATGCGCAAGAAGATCGCGGAGCACATGGTGCTCAGCGCGCGCACGTCGCCGCACGTGTATTCGGTGTACGAAGTCAACTTCGGGAAGATCGCGAAGCTCCGCGACGCGAAAAAGGCGGAGTACGAAGCGCAGGGGGTCAAGCTCACCTACACCGGCTTCATTGCCAAGGCGACCGTCGACGCGCTCCGCGCGTTCCCGATCGTCAACGCCTCGCTCGACGGCGACAACATCGTGTACAAGGCAGACATCAACCTCGGCATCGCCGTCGCGCTCGACTGGGGATTGATCGTTCCCGTGATCAGGAACGCCGACGAAAAAAACCTCCTTGGCATCAGCCGCGCCATTCAGGACGTCGCCGCGCGGGCCCGCGCCAAGAAGCTCCAGCCGGAAGACGTGCAGGGCGGCACGTTCACGA
>JBOGJB010000378.1:0-7842 GCA_050745085.1 Vicinamibacterales bacterium | reverse complement strand
GTCTACGACTTCCACGCGCGGATCGTGGTCCTCGCCGCTTCGACACTCGAGTCGACGCGCCTGCTGCTCAACTCGAAGTCGGCGCAGTATCCGAACGGGCTGGCGAATTCCTCCGGCCTCGTCGGGCATCACTTCTGCGAGCACGTGATGGGGCCCGGCGCCAGCGGGTTCCTCCCGGTCCTGCGCGGGCGCGAGGCGACCGTTGACGATGGCCGTCCGACCGGGATGTACATCCCGCGGTTCCGGAACATCACCGACAAGCATCCGGGCTTCCTCCGAGGCTACGGGTTCCAGGGCGGCAGCGGCTGCGGCGACTTTCCCGGGTTCGCGGCCCGGCAGTCGGGCTTCGGCGCATCGTTCAAGTCGCGCGTGCGCGAGCTGTACCCGACGCCTATCAGCATCGGCGCCTTCGGCGAGGTGCTCGCGCGGTACGAAAACCAGGTCGAGCTCGACCCCGTCGTCAAGGACGCCTGGGGCATCCCCTCGCTGCGCTTCAACTACACGTTCGGGGAGAACGAGAAGGCGATGACGAAGGACATGGCGGACACGGCCGACGAGATGCTCAAGGCCGCCGGCGCCGAGAACATCTCGGTCAACCGCAACGTCCTCTGCGAGGGCTGGTCGATCCACGAGCTCGGCACGGCGCGCATGGGGACCGACCCGAAGGCCTCGGTCACCAACTTGTTCGGCCAGACCCACGACGTGAAGAACCTCTTCGTCGTGGACGGCAGCATTTTCGTGTCGGCCGGGTGCCAAAATCCGACCTGGACGATTCTGGCGCTCTCATGGCGTGCGTCCGATTACCTGAAAGACGAAGCGCGCAAGGGGAATCTGTAGAACGCGTAGCGCAGCCCTTTAGGGCTGCTGGGGCGAAGGGATGGGCATCAGACGCCGGGATGTGCTGACGGGAGCGGTTGGCGCCGGGCTCGTGGGCCTCGCGAGGCCCGCTGCGCTCGGGGCGCAGGCCTCATCGGGTCCAAAGGCCGTGACCCGCGGGCGGCTGAAGCAGTCCGTGTGCCGGTGGTGCTACCGGGGGATCGAGCTGCGCACGTTCTGCAAGGCCGTCGCCGACATGGGGCTGACGGCGATCGATCTCCTCACCGACGAAGAATGGCCGGTCGCGCGGGAGTTCGGCCTGATGTGCTCGATGGGCTCGGGTCTGGGCGGGCCGATCGAGCACGGCCTGAACGACCCGGCGAATCACGAGAAGATCGTCACGAGCCTCGAGGCCGGCATCCCGCGCGCGGCGAAGGCGGGCGTGCCGAACGTCATCACGTTCTTCGGGAACCGGCGCGGCAGGTCCGACGCCGAGGCGATCGCGAACTGCGTGTCGGCGCTCAATCGCGTGAAACGGGTCGCCGAAGATCACGGCGTCACCGTGTGCGTCGAGCTGCTCAACAGCAAGGTGAATCACAAGGACTATCACGGTGACCACACGGCGTTCGGCGTCGCCGTCGTCTCCGCCGTGAACTCGCCGCGCGTGAAGCTGCTCTACGACATCTACCACATGCAGATCATGGAGGGGGACGTCATCCGGACGATCCGCGACAACCAGCAGTGGATCGCGCACTATCACACGGCCGGCGTCCCCGGCCGGCACGAGATCGACGGCACGCAGGAGCTGCACTACCCCGCCATCGCGAAGGCCATCGTCGACCTCCCCTTCGGCGGCTTCATGGCGCAGGAGTTCGTGCCGGAGCGCGATCCGATCACGTCGCTCCGCGAAGCAGTCACGCTGTGCGACGTGTAGGGCCACGGAGGGGACGGAGTGCACGGAGGATGACAAACACGAAGGCACGGGGTTCACGGAGACCAAAGGACATTCCGCTCCGTGAACTCCGTGTCTCCGTGGTGATCACCCTCCGCGATCTCCTTGGTCTCCGCTGCCTTCACTCCGCCCGATGCCGGAACCCGCGCCCGCCCGTCTTCGTCGAAACGATATGAGGAGCGTACAGTGACCGAACGCACGTACTGGGAGACGATCAACGAGAAGGGGGCAGCGCTGCTCACGACGCTGAAGGAGCTCCTGCACGAGGGCAATGTCCGCCACGTCGTGGTCAAACAAAGGGGGCGGACCGTTGCAGAGTTCCCCGTGACGGTCGGGGTCGTCGGAGCAGTCTTCGCGCCGACGCTCGCGGCGGTTGGCGCCGTGGTCGCGGTCCTGACTGACTGTACGCTCGAAGTGGAGCGGACGGAACGGTCTGAGGAGAAACCTGTCGAACGGCGAGCGGCCGATCAAGCGACCGGGTGAGCGATCATCCGGTCGGCCGATCGCAGATCGACAGACCGGTTATTTCAGGTGCTTCCCTACGAGCTTGGTCATCTCGAACATGTTGACGCTGGATTTGCCGCCGAAGACCGCCTTCAGCGTCGCGTCGGAGTTGATCATCCGCCTGTTCTTGGCGTCCTGCAGCTTGTTTTTCTTGATGTAGGCCCACAGCCGCTTGGTGACCTCGGTCCTCGGGATCGGCTTGTCGCCGACCACCTCCGCCAGCGTGGCGCTCGGGGTCACCGGTTTCATGAACGCTGCGTTGGCCTTTCCGGAAGCCTTCTTAGCCATTTGATCTCCTTCTGAACCGCCAGAATCGTAGCACGACCGGCCCGGTCGTCAGAACTTCAGCTTCACGCCAATCTGCGCCTGAAACGGGTTGAACACGTCGCGGGCCGTGCCGAACCCGAACTGCGGCGCCGCCGGCACGTTGATGTCGATCCCGCCCCAGACCGTGTTCACATCTTTCACGTTCACCCGGTTGAACAGGTTGAACAGGTCGACGCTGACGTCCAGCCGGGCGCGGCCGTTGATCGCGAACTCCCGCGCGACGCGGAGATCGACGCTCGCGTACCCCGGGCCTTCGTATGAGTTCCGGCCGACGCAGCAGGGCCGATCGGTGTTCGGGTTCCCGTCCTGGTTCGAATCGCCGCCGATGAAGACGTTGTAGTGACGTCCGCTCTCGAGCGTCACCACCCCGCTCAGCCTGACCCGGCGGACGACCGGGACCGCGTCCGGGATCTGGCTCAGCCCGGACAGCGTGAACCGGTGGGTGACGTCCTGCCGCGACGGCCCCCGCTCGGCGTCGACATCCAGGTATTCCGGGAGGTCCGACAGGTTGGCCAGCGAGTCCACGTTCGTCCGCGTCTCCGAGATGGTGTAGCTGCCGTGCAGGCTGTAGCCGTCGCTGAACCGCTTCTGAACCTCGAACGTGCCGCCGTGGTGCGAGGATTCCCCCGTGTTGGTCTGCACGAAGATCGCGCCGACGTCCGCGTACCGCCGAGACATGACGATCGGCTTACCCGTCGGGAGCACGCCGCTCTGCACCGCGTTCAGGTTGCCCGTGTGTCCGATGATCTCGCGCGCCCCGATGTACAGATACGCGCCGGACACCGCCCACCCGGATCCGATCTCTTGCGAGACCTGCAGGCTGGCCTGGTGGCTGTACGGGGTGTCGATGGCGCCGTCGATCGTGTCGGCCAGGCCCTTGACGCCAGCAGCGGGAACCTGTCCGGTCTGGAGGAACAACAGCGCAGCCGGACGCGCCGCTGGGCCGCCGACCGTCCGCTGCTCGAACCGGCCCTGGATCCGCGCGATCGTCGGGAAGAGCGCTTGCGCGTTCGCGAGGTTGCCACCGCTCGACCACTCGGTGGCGTTGAACAGCTGGCCAATACTGCTCGCCAGCCGATCGTGGAAGATGCCGTAGCCGGCGCGCACGACGCCGCGCTCGCTGTACGCGTAGGCGGCGCCGGCCCGCGGCTGGAAGTTGTTGAAGTCCTCCTCGGAGATGTAGCGCGATGGATACTGCTCGAAGTCGTAGCGCAGGCCGTAGCTGAGCGTTACGCGCTCGGACGGTTTCCACTGATCCTGCACGAAGAACCCGTACGAGCTGTGATCGAAGCTGAACTCGGTCTCGTCGACCCAGTCGGACGGGACTGCCTGCGTCCAGGTCGGGCTGATGCCCGGGTACGACGTCGCGGTCGCGAGGAACGGCCACCAGAACACGACCGGCGAGAAGGTCTGGAAGGCCGCGACGCTCGGGAACACGATGCGTGCCGGGAAAAAGAGATTCCAGACCGAGTCGTTCTTCAGGATGTTGATGTCGAGGCCCGTTTTAACCTGATGCGCGCCGCGCGTCCAGGTCAGGCTGTCGGCGAGCTGGACGCGTGTCTCGGCGTAGTAGTCCACGTCGGACGTGCTCTTCCCCATGATGATGAAGTTCGAGATGTCGAGCGACGGCTCGTTGAACCTCGCCGAGAAGTCGAACGTCCGCCGCGCGACCTGGAACCGCGCCTCGTTCACGAGCCGCGGCGAGAGAATCGAGACGACATTGGTGACGAACGCCTGATCCTGCGTCTCGTTGTCGCGCGCGGTGCTCGACGTTGGGGACGCGCGGCCGCCGCCGCCGAGGAAGTTGTCCGTGCTGGAATCCAGAAAGTTGTAGCGGACCGACAGCGTGTGGTTCTCGCTCGGGTGATGGTCCACCTTCACGAGAAACGAGTTGTAGTGGTTGTCGAGGATCTGGTCGGTTGTCTCCGCCCGGAGCCCGAGCGGCACGCGGACGGCGTTGAGCGCCGCGAGGTTGTCGAGGACGACCTGCGAGAAGCGGTTCGACTGCTCCCGCATCTGCCCCTCGTAGTTGCCGAAGAAGAACGTCCGATCGGTGGTGATGGGACCGCCGAACGTCCCGCCGAACTGATGCTGGTTGAGCGTGTCCTCGCCTGGCTGATTGAGGATCGAGCGCGCGGCGAGCGCATCGTTCATCCCGAAATAGTACACCGAGCCGCCGCCGCGGTTCGTGCCGGACTTGGTCACGATGTTCACGAAGCCGCCGAGCGCGCGGCCGTACTCGGCCAGATAGGTGGAGTTGAGCACGCGGAACTCCCGCGCCGCCTCCTGCGATGGCGTGGCGCGCGGCAGGCCGGTGAAGGTCTGGATGTTGTCCGCGCCGTCGACCTGAATCTGCGTGTTCAGCTCCGGCTGCCCGCCGAACGACAGCCGCGGCGCCGCGGCTGATCCGACGCCGACGTCCGGCTCCTTGAACGCGCCTCCGCCGACGTTCTCGCGCCCCAGCGCGACGCCGCTCGACAGCTTGACGAAATCCACGAAGTTGCGGCCGCTGATCGGCAGCGACTCGATCTCCCGCGTGGTGACCACGCGGCTCAGCTCCGTCCTGCCGGGCTCGATGAGCGCCGGCTCGGTCACGACCGTGACCTCCTCCGCCAGCTGGCCGACCGTCAAGGCGATGTCCAGCTCGGTCGTCCCGCCGACCGTCACCGCCACGCCGCTCTTGATCGCCGTCCTGAAGCCGGAGATCTCGGCCCGGACGTCATACACGCCGGGATCGAGGTTGACGACGTGGTAGCGCCCTTCCGGGTCGCTCGAGACGCTCCGCGCGACGCCGGTGGCGACGTTCTTGACGGTCACAGTTACCCCGGGCATCACGGCGCCGCTGCTGTCGCGGACGATACCGGAAAGGGTCCCTGTGAACGTCTGGGCGGCAGCGGACGCGGCGCACGCGAGCAGCGCGCAGAGGACGACAGCGCACGCGCGAGTCATGGACCGACTCCTTGAGAGCATGCGGTGTGTATTCTACGCCAGCAGGCCTGACCGCCTCCGGCGCGCCGGCGCTACGCCGAAGTCGTCCCCGCCCATACCGCGCGAGCTGTGCTGGCGACGACTTCGAGCTTCCGCCGCTGATCCGCGGGCGACAGCCGATTCCCCTCCGAGGTTGATGCGAACCCGCACTGCGGGCTGAGCGCGAGCCGCTCGAGCGGCACGACGCGCGCCGCCTCGGCGATGCGCCGGCGCAGCTCGTCGGCCAATTCGAGCGCCGGCTTCTTCGAGCTGACGAGCCCCAGCACGACGACCCGATCGTCCGGCACGTGCCGCAGCGGCTCGAACGTCCCCGACCGCTCGTCATCGTACTCGAGGAGGAACCGATCGAAGCGGGCCCGCCGGAAGACCTGTTGCGCGATGCGGTCGTAGCCGCCCGACGCGTAGAACATGCTCTGGTAGTTGCCGCGGCAGATGTGGATCCCGAACAACATGCCGGGATGGCCGTCGATGATGGCGTTGTCCAGCTCGATGCAGGCATCCAGCATCTTGTCCGGGTCGCTCCCCCGCTTCCGGTAGCCCTCACGGATGGACTCGTCGAGCAGCGCTGCGTACTGCGGCGCGTCGATCTGGATGTACCCGCACCCCAGGCGGCGCAATTCCTGAATCTCGCGGCGCGTGAAGTCGACGAGATCGGCGAGGTACGCATCGCGCGTCGGGTACGCGCCGCGCGACTTCTCAGGATCGTAGTACGCCGCCGCCTGCTGCGCGCTGACGAGCGTCACCTTGACCGGCCGCGTCGTCCGGCCGCGCAGGTACGTGAACTCCTCCACCGCCATCTGCCGCCGCCAGCGAAGCGTGTCCACGACGACGGGGCGTTTGAGCGTCGCCTCGTGCCCCTGATCGTCGTGGAACGGGATCGCCCAGCCCGCGTGCTTGTCGAACCCGTCGAGCGCGTCGATCAGATGGCCGAAGAACGCGTAGCGCCGCTGCTCGCCGTCGGTCACGACGTCGAGACCCGCGGCCTCTTGAAGTGCGACCGCTTCGTCCACGGCGCGATCTTCGATGCGTTTGAACTCGGCGGGCGTGAGGTCGCCTCGCTCGAGCTGCCGGCGGGCGTCAGCGAGATACGACGGGCGCAGCAGACTGCCGATCCCTTCGGCGCGACAGCCGATCATGGCTGGCCTCCCGAAGCCACAGCCTAGCATGGCGGGCCTGAGAGGCCCGCCCTCCGGCTATACTGCTCGCGTGAACCCGCACCCGCCGCTGCTCTATCCCGACTACAAGAGCACGCGGACGCGCGCGCCGCGCCAGCCGCTCGTCCCGGTGGCGGCCGACGCGGCGGAACTGAGCGGCCCGATGTTCACGCGTGCGTCGGTGTCGATCGACGCCGATCTCACCAGACAATCCACCGGCGAGCCGCTCGGCGAAAAAATCGTCGTCGCGGGGCGTGTCCTGGACTCGGGAGGCCGGCCCGTGCGCGACTCGCTCGTCGAGCTCTGGCAGTCAAACGCCGCCGGACGATACACCGACGACGCCGATCGGCACCAGGCGCCGCTGGATCCGCATTTCAGAGGGTTAGGCCGGGTGCTCACGGATGAACACGGGTGGTACCGTTTCATCACGATCAAGCCAGGCGCGTATCCGTGGGAGAACCACCCGAAGGCCTGGCGTCCGGCGCACATCCATTTCTCGCTCTTCGGCGAGTCGTACGCCGAGCGCCTCATCACGCAGATGGACTTTCCGGGCGATCCGCTGCTGGCGATCGACCCGATTTACAACAGCGTGCCCGAGTGGGCGCGCGATCGACTGATCTCGTCGTTCGACCTGTCGCTGGCGCTCGAGCACATCGCGCTCGGCTACCGGTTCGACATGGTCCTCGACGGCCGTCACTCGACGCCGTTCGACGCCGCAGATGGACGAAGATAAACCGCAGATGGACGCAGATAAACGCAGATGAGCGCGCCCGTCACTCCGTCGCAGACGATCGGGCCGTTCTTCCATGAGGGGCTCGACTGGGCCGTCGCCAGGCGCGCGGCGCACAAGAATGACGAGTGGCGGGTCGGCGGAATGGTCGCTGACGCCAACGGTGACGGCGTCCCGGACGCGATGCTGGAAGTCTGGCAGCCGGCGGGAGTCTTCCAACGCGTCTACACGGACCGGGCCGGGCGCTTTGCGTTCAGGGTGCGGCGCGAGACGAACGACCCCGCGATCGCACACGTGACCGTGTTCGCTCGCGGTCTCCTCCACGAGCTCAGGACGCGGGTGTACGTCGGGGCGACGCTGGACGAGCTCGC
>JBOGJB010000377.1:0-2796 GCA_050745085.1 Vicinamibacterales bacterium | reverse complement strand
CTGCATACCCTCCCGCTCGACGAACTCCGGGTTGACCATCACCACCAGCTCGCCCGACGAGCGGCCGGCCGTCACGTCCACGACGAAGATCCGGAGCGGCACGCCAATCTGCGGCGCCGCCAGCCCGATCCCCGGCGCGGCATACATCGTCTGGACCATGTCGTCGATGACGGTCTGAATCTCGGGCGTGACGGCGGACACGGGCTCGGCGGGCCGGTGAAGGACCGGCGCGCCGTGGCGGAGGAGCGGACGGATCATCGCGTGGGGGAAAACCGGGCCGCGAGCCTTTCGCGCCAAGCGGCGTGCGCTCGTTCGACGTCGGCGATCGCGTCGCCGCCGAACTTCTCGACGAACGCGTCGGCCAGGACGAGCGCGATCATGGCCTCCCCGACGACCGATGCCGCCGGCACGGCGCAGACGTCGCTGCGCTCGATGGCGGCCGGCCCTTCGGTCATCGTTTCGAGATCGACCGAGCGGAGCGGCTTCATCAGCGTCGAGATGGGCTTCATGTATGCGGCGACCCGCAGGTCCTCGCCGTTGGTCACGCCCCCTTCGAGGCCACCCGCGTTGTTGGTCGGGCGAGCCAGCCCTGGGACGCCCGGGCGTTGCGGCGTCCCAAGCACGATCTCGTCGTGCATGCGCGAGCCGGGGAGGGCCGCGACCGCCGGACCCCGGCCAATGCCGACCGCTTTGATGGCGGGGATCGACATGAAGGCCTGCGCCAGGCGGCCATCGAGCTTGCGGTCCCATTGCGCGTAGCTGCCGAGCCCCGGCGGCACGCCGCGCGCGATCACTTCGAACGCGCCGCCGACCGTGTCGCCAGCGTCGCGCGCACGATCTATCGCTGCGATCATCTCGGCCGCGAGCCGGTCGTCCACGCACCGGACCGGCGAGTCGGCCGGAAGCTGGCGGGCCCGATCGAAGCTCACCGCGAGCGGGTCGTCCAGCGCGATCGGTCCCAGCGCGAAGACGTGACTGGCGATCTCGATGCCGAAACGGGACAGCAACTGCCGGGCGATCGCCCCGGCGGCGACGCGCGCGGCCGTCTCGCGCGCGCTGGCGCGTTCGAGCACGTCGCGCAGATCCGCACGGTCGTACTTGACCGCGCCCGCCAGATCCGCGTGGCCGGGACGGGGACGCGTGACCGCGCCGCGACGGGCGCCGCCCGTATCCGGTCCCTCGGCGCCGACGTGCATCGTCTGCCGCCAGTTGTCCCAGTCTTTGTTACGGATGAGGAGCGCGATCGGGCCGCCGATCGTCTCGCCGTTGCGAACCCCGGAGAGGATCTCGGCACGGTCGGTCTCGATCGCCATGCGCCGGCCGCGGCCGTAGCCGCCCTGCCGGCGTCGCAGCTCCGCGGTCAGCGCGTCGAAATCGATCGTCAGTCCCGCGGGGATGCCTTCGAGGATGGTGACGAGCGCCTGGCCGTGCGATTCGCCGGCGGTGAGAAACCGCACCATCAGCGGTTTATTGTATACGAAGTTTTTGCCCCTTCCGGACGCCCGACCGCGCGACGATCGTCAAAAACACACGAGTTTTCACGGATGCGACCGCGGCCTCGGACGCGGATGCCTTCTTGCAGTCTCAACGGGCGCCGCTCTCCTTCCGCGCTCGCTGTGGCACTTTTCGCCGATCGATTCCTGCCGCTCGACTCAGGCTCGCGGCACCTCGACCTCGCGACGGGCCGCGTCGTCCTGGTGCGCCGCTCGTCTGCGGGCGATCGCCGAGAGCAAACCGTGTGGCTCGAGCGATCGGCGCGCCTCGCGGGTCTGTGGCATCCGCATCTGGCGACGCTCATCGATTACGGGCTCGCGGGTTCTGACGAGCGGTTCGAGGCGTTCCCGTTGTCGCGCCCGACGTCCGTCGGGCGCGCGGTGACGCGCGCCATCCGATCCGCGCTCTGGTTCCTTGGGGCGGCTGGGCTCTCGGCTGGCCCTCCGGCGCGGGATCGCATCCGGGATCTGTCGGGCCGGGCCGTTCTCCTGCCGGATGAATGGACCGGCCACGATGTGGAGCTGCTCGCGCCCCAGCTCGTCGCGCGCTGGAAGCAGGGGTGGCGCTCGCTGGTGGGCTCTGGTGACGAAGAGGACCAGCGGCCGTTCGTCGCCGGCGTCATCCTGCAGCCGCGGCTGGTCGCCGGCGGCGTGCTCGACCTGCTGAGCCAGGCCGGGACCGGACGCGCCAGTCAGGTAGTCGTCACCGGTCCGGTCGGATCGGGTCTATCCACGCTCTCTGTGCTGCTCGCGCGCGAGGCGCGCGTCCTCGGATTCGTTCCCGTCGCCTCCGCCGCGTCCGCGGCGCTGCCTGACGGGAGATCCGGCGCCGATCTGCTGCGCGAGCGATTCCTGTTTGCCCTCGGTGACGGCCGGTGCGATCCGGACGGAAGGGACAGAGACGCGGAAGAACTCCTGCTGAGAGGCGCCGCAGCCGGCGGACCGTCGGCGTTCCTCCTCACGATCGCCCGTGTCAGCGCCGCTCCCGGTGCTATTCCGATCGATCCGATCCCCAAGCGCGCGCTCGCCGGCATGCTGCGCGTGTTCCCGCCAGGGCGGATGGCGCGCGGCCGCATCGCCCACGCTGCGCGCGCGGCAGCCGGACGGCCAGGACGCATGCTCACGGCGATAGGGGTCACACCGGCCGACGAGACGGACGAAGCGCGGGTGGCGCGCGTTTCACGGGTGGCCGAGACACAACCGGCCTACGGCGGTCCGTCAGGCGTGTCGTTCCCGCCGCAGGGTGATCGCTGGGAGGCTCGCGCCGCGCGGGGGCTGACGCTGGCGGCAGCCGGGCGACATG
>JBOGJB010000376.1:0-3286 GCA_050745085.1 Vicinamibacterales bacterium | reverse complement strand
GGCGTCACGCGTCCTGCGCGCAGGCGGGCGCGCGGTCGTCGTCGAGCCGGCGCCGCGCGGCGGCCTCGCCGCGCTCGTCAGGCCGCAGAGCGATCCGCAGTACTCCGCCGAGGAGTGGCTACGAAGCGCTGGATTCAAAGCCGTGCGCGTGCTCGCGGAGCGAGACGGACAGCGATTCATAGAAGGCGTCCGCGCGTGACTGCACGTGACTTCGCGTGATTTCGGGCGAAGGGACGAGCCACGGATTTCGCTGGCCGTCGCGCCGAGGCCGCACGCTCCTCCGTGTCCGGCTTTTCCCCGGCGACGGCCCGGCTTCGCCGGGCCGCTCGGCGTGACGGCACGCGGATCAGATCACCCTGCATCCGCGTAATCCGTGCAATCCGTGGTTCTGTAGAACCCCGACCGGAATCCGTGGTGCGGTGTCTAAATCTTTCGATCGATGGCGGGAGGGTCCGTGATTAACCGACCGGCCTTTCGTCGCCCTGCACTCGGGGTAGCCTTGCTGGTCCTGTCGGGAGCGTCGGCGGAAGCCCGGCAGCCGCCACCCCGCGACCGTTCGCCCACGCCCACCGTCGGAACCGGGACTATCAGGGGCCACGTGGTCGATGGCGCGACCGGCACGGAGGTGGCGCGCGCCCGGGTCAGACTTCAGGGAGTCGCGCCGCACTCTCCCGTGCTAACCGACAGCACGGGCGCCTTCGAATTCACGAAGCTGCCGGCGGCACCCTACGTGTTGGTCGCAGACAAGTCCACGTACCTCATAGGCCGCTATCCCGACCCGGAGCGCTCGCTTCGCGCCATGCGCAAGATGCTCACGCTGCGTGAGGGACAGGTCGTCAAAAACGTCACGGTGAAGATCTTCCGCGGCGGCGTCATTGCCGGCCGGGTCGTCGACGCCTACGGCGACCCGGTCGAGTCGGCCGACGTGCGGGTCGTCTCGGCGGCCAAAGAGATGGGCCGCATGGGGTGGCGCGGCGGTGTCCAGACGAATGATCTCGGGGAGTTCCGCATTTCGCGGCTCGACGCGGGCCGCTATCTGGTTGCTGTGATGCCCCAGCGGACGTTCAACGAAGACCCGCCCGTTCCAAGCTCGCAGCCGCTCGCGGAGCCGCTCCCGACTTACTATCCAGGCGCGCTGTCGGTGGATCAGGCACAGCCAATCACGATCGGAAAGGGACAGACCGTCACCGGCATCGAGATCGTGCTCGGGGAAGGGACTCCGACCATCGTGTCCGGCGTCGTCCTGAGCAAAGAGGGACCGCCGGTCGCGGGCAGCGGCGATGTGAACGCGCGCAGTGTTGGCGCCGAGGGGTTGGCCGCTTTTTCTGGATCGGGCACGGGCATCCGGCCGGACGGCACGTTTCGATTGAAGCTTCCGCCGGGCGAGTACGTCCTGGAAGCGCGCGCGGCACGGCCGGGCGCCCGCACTCCGCGCCAGCCCGACAACGAGCAGTTCGGGACGGCGCGTGTGTCGGTGGGAATCGAGGCGATCGAGGGCGTCAGCATTGTGATCGGCCGCGGCGCCGCGGCTTCCGGCCGCGTGGTCTTTGACGGGGCGACGCCGCTGCCGAGTAATCCAGGACAGGTTCGACTACCGATCTACTCGCAAGATGGCCTGATGTGTCGAGCCGGTGAAGCCACGATCGCCGCCGACTGGTCCTTCCGCATCGATGGGTTGTTCGGAACGTGTGAAGCGCCCATGCTAGGCATGTTCGGCAGGTGGACGCTCAAGGCCGTCATGTACCGGGGCCAGGATCTGCTGGATCGACCGGTCACCTTCGAGGCGGGACAGCGGCTCAGTGATGTCCAGGTGATCTTCACCGACCGCCGCACGGAGCTGACGCTGGGCGTCGCCGGTGACGACGGGCAGCCGACGCGCAACTACGTCGCGATCGTGTTTTCAGCCGACAAAGAGCGCTGGAGCCGGCCTAGCCGGTATCTGCGAACGTTCGTGCCACCGACCGACGAACAGATACAGCTCATGATGGCGAGCCGCCGCGTCGCGACCTCTGCCACCCCGCGAGCGGCGGCCGTGCCCTCACCGGACTTCAGCCGTCAGGCGATGAGCGGGCTGCCGCCGGGCGATTACTACGCCATAGCGGTCGACGACATCGACGGAGAGGCCTCGCGCGATCCGGCCGTGCTCGAGCGTCTGATGTCGAGCGCGACGCGCGTCACGGTAACGCACGACGCTGCCGCTTCGGTTGCGCTGCAGCGGATCAAGCTGTCGGACGTCGTGCGCTGAGTCTGCCTACCGCAAGCATGTCAGATGGCGTCCCCCGTCGATCGAGATCGTTTCGCCCGTGATCCATCCTGATTTGTCCGAGGAGAGGAAGTAGATCAGCTCCGCGATCTCCTCGAGCGCATCGATGCCGCCGAACGCCTGGACCGCCGCGCCGACGATGCGCGAGGGCGCGACGGCGGCGGTGACGTCCGCGATGATCGCGTGCGCCTCGCACCCGGCGGCGGCCAGCTCGTCCATGGCGGCGTCGAGCGCCACCGCGTCGCGCCCGACCACCGCGATCGAGGCGCGCGCGCGCGAACCGACGCGCCGCCGCCCGCCCGATCCCGCTCGTCGCGCCGGTCACGATCGCCCGCATACTCGGGCCACTCTGTCACTTAGGGACGACAGCTGTCCAGCCGCCGCTACAGCCCCGCAGCGAAGGTTCGCGCGAAAAGTGCCGAAATACGTTAAGGGATCCTACGTGCCGCGCCCGGCAAGGGATTTGCCCCCGGGGAAGCGGAAGCAGCCCAGTTCAAAATGTTCCTCCAGCGCCAGCCCGCCCGACCGGCGGTGTACACGGCGCGCGAGATCGCACTCGCGGCCGGCGTCCTAACGGCAGAGGTCGACGCCCTCGTCGTCAGAGGAGCGATCCGAACGTTCGCGCGGGCAGCTCAGCTCCGCGATCGAGAGGTCTTCGTCTCTGAGGCCGAGGCCGTGCGCGCCGTCCGGGCGCTGAGGAAGAAAAGCCACGAGCCGTTCGGCATCGCCGACGCGCCCGCCAGGCGTACGCGGCAGTTCGTCCCGTCGCTCGCGTGCTCGGGCACGCTGCACGCCGCGATGGTGGCCGCGCTCGTGGCCATCACCTCGCTCGGCCTCGCCGAGCCCGAGGCGAAGCAGAATCAGCTGGCGCGTTCCGAGCCGATCCGCGTGGTCTATCTCGTCCAGCCCGGACCGGGTGGCGGCGGAGGCGGTGGGGGCAAGCTGCAGCTCGCACCGCCGCCGCGCGCACAGCGCAAGGCGCCGAAGCCGAAACGGATCTCCAGTCCGATGCCGCCGCGGCGG
>JBOGJB010000375.1:0-2341 GCA_050745085.1 Vicinamibacterales bacterium | reverse complement strand
CCGGGTCCAATCGAGGGCGCGCGAGAAGCGTCCGTTCGAAATCGTGACGATCGGTCCCGAGGGGGCAGAGGAGCGCCACCTCGCCCGTGCGGTGATCGATGCATCCGGGACCTGGCGCTGTCCGAATCCGGCCGGCGCGAGCGGCGTTCCGGCCATCGGCGAGCGGGAGGCCGCCGCGCGCCTCCGCTATGGCATTCCCGACGTCTTCGGCGTCGAGCGTCAGCGTTATTCGGGTCGCAAGGTGATGGTCATTGGCTCGGGTCATTCGGCCATGGACTCGATTCTCGGGCTCGCGCGGCTGAAGTCCGCGGCTTCGCGGACGACGATCCTGTGGGCCATGCGCTCGGAGCCGACGGAGAAGACCTTTGGCGGTCTCACCGACGACCCGCTTGCAAGCCGTGGAGCGCTCGGCGAGCGCGCGAAGCTTGTCGTGGAAAGAGGCGACGCGGCGATCGTCGCGCCTTTCCGCGTCCGCGCGTTTTCGCCTGGCGAGGGCACGATCTCCGTCAGCGGCGAGACGGCGGCGGGCGAACGGACGATGACCGTCGATGAAGTGATCGTGGCCACGGGGTTTCGCCCGGACTTCTCGGCCTTGACCGAGATTCGTCTCGACCTGCACCCATGGCTCGAATGCCCGCGCGAGCTCGGCCCGCTGATCGACCCCAACGAGCACAGCTGCGCAACCGTTCCGCCCCACGGCGTCAGGGAGCTCAGGCATCCCGAGCAGGATTTCTACATCGTCGGCATGAAGAGCTACGGGCGTGCGCCGACCTTTCTGATGATGACGGGCTATGAGCAGGTCCGCTCGGTCGTCGCCGCCCTCGCCGGCGACTGGAACGCCGCGCTCGATACGCGGCTCGCGCTCCCCGACAGCGGCGTGTGTGATGGACCGGGTCTATCGGTTGACGTCGCTGCCTGCACCCGCGCCGCGGGTCTCGGAGCGCCGGAGATCCGACAGCACGGATCGGACTCGACTCGAACGGCGGCTGTGGGTGTCGTGACGGCGAAGTGACCCCGCAGGGCGACACGCCGGCGGCGGCCCGCTTCGCGTGGGCTGTCGTGCTGGCGCTCGCGTTGGCGCAACTCGTTGCCTGGGGAACGCTGTTCTACGCGTTTGCCATTCTGATCGAGCCGATGGGTGCCGAGTTCGGTTGGTCAAAGACCGAAATGAGCGGCGCACTGTCGCTTGGCCTGGGCATTACGGGATGCGCTTCCTACGTCGTCGGACGCTGGATCGACCGTCACGGCGGACGATTCCTGATGACGCTCGGCTCGCTCCTGGGCGCGATCCTCCTGATCCTCTGGTCCCAGATCACCGAGCTTTGGCAGCTCTACGCCATCTGGGCAGGGATCGGCGCCGTCAGCGCCATGGTCCTTTACGATCCCGTCTTTGCGGTCGTCGCGCGGGCGTTTCCGGCCGACTATCGCCGCGCCATCACGACGATAACGCTGCTCGGCGGACTCGCCAGCACGGTCTTCATTCCCTTGTCGCAGAACCTCGTCGAGCTCCTCGGCTGGCGCCACGCGCTGCTCGCCTTGGCCGCGATCGAACTCCCGCTCTGTGCCGGCATCCCCTGGGTTCTGCTGCGCGGCCGTGAGAGGGCAACCGCCGCGGCGACCTTGTCGACCGAAAACCCGAGCGCCGGCGTCGTCGGACGCGCGCTGCGGCAGCCGACATTCTGGCTGCTCGTCGTCAGCTATGTCAGCTATGCGCTGTTCTACACGGCGCTCCTGTTCAACCTCATCGCGATGCTGCACGAGCGCGGCTTCACGACCGGACAAGCCGTCGCCGTCTATGCATTCATCGGGCCCGCGCAAGTCGTGGGCCGCATCGCGATGCTGGTGATGGAACGCATCCTTACCGTGACGGTCGCGGGGCTCGCCGGCACCATGCTGCCCGTGTTCGCGATGGTCGTTCTCGGCGTCTCGGACCCGGGCTCGCTGTCTGTCTTTGCCTTTGCCATCGCCTTTGGAGCGGGCATGGGTATCAAGACGATCGTCCAGGCCACGGCTGCCCCGGAGTTCCTGGGCCGCGAAGGCTACGGGGCATTGCAAGGCGCGATCCTGATGCCCGTCTACGCCGCGCAGGCCATATCGCCATTCGCTGCGGCCATGATCTGGCAGATCGGCGGCGGGTATCATCTCGTGGAGCAGGTGCTGTTGTCGAGCGCGCTGGTGTCTGCGGTCGCTTTTGCGCTCGCTGCCATCCTGGCACCGAAGCTGCGGCGAGCGTGACGAGGGCGCGCCGCCGCAATGTAGGGGCGACCCCACGTGGTCGCCCTGCGTCCGTTGGTCGCGATGAGGGCGGCACGCGGGCCCGCCCCTACGTCGATCATCCGCG
>JBOGJB010000374.1:0-19505 GCA_050745085.1 Vicinamibacterales bacterium | reverse complement strand
CTGCGGCATCGACCGCGGCGACCCGCAGGCGGTACGTGCCTGGAGGGGCGACGAGCGCCGCCAGCGCCGGCTTACGGGCGAGGTCCGCCTTCTCCGCCGTCCACTGCTTCACCAGGCGTCCGTTGGCGTTGACGAGACCCGCGGCGGCGGACGCGATCGTCGCCGACGCGTCGGGCGACTCGAACACCGCGATGATCCTGAGGTCGTCGTCTTCCACGTTCTTCGACACGTAGCCCGCCGCGCGCAGCGGCAGATCGCGCTGGACGTTCGCGTCGCGCAGCATGTCGCGGGGTGCCGGCGCGCGGCCGCCGGCACTGCCGGCGGGCTTCGGGACGACGAGCGACCGGCGCGCGCGGAGCGTGACGTCCGCTCGCAAGGCGCGAATCTCAACGCGCAGGCTCGCGCCGCTTCGCTCCGACGGCTCCGGCTCAAAGGCCAGGACGTAGTAGGCCGAGGTTTCACGGGCGACGATCCCCAGCGGTCCCTCGGCCGATCCGGTGAAGCGCAGCAGCCGGCCGCCGACGACCCCGGCGAGGTGTTCGAGGCCGATCCGCATGTTCTCGAGGTTCACGGTCGCATTCGAGGCGCCCGGCACGAACGCCGCCTCGTCCGACTGGATGACGTAAAACTGCGCGCGTGCGGCGCCCGCGGCCAACCCAAGGGCCCTGAAGAGCTCGTGCGTGATCTCGCACTGGCCCGGTGCCGTCGTCAGCGGCGCGTCGCGTATCAGGCCCATCAGTCCGGTCGAGATGAAGGCGACGGTGATCGGGACTCCGTTGCCCGCGAGCCCGTCGAGCAGGCCGGTCAGCGCGTAGATCGTGCGGCGCGAGCGGCACGCGGCCTCGGTCGCCGTCTGCTGCCGCGGCGACCGTCCGACCATCCTGGAGAGCGCGTTGCGAATGCGCGCGTGATCGGTCGTCAGGTTCACTTCAACGCCGCCGAACGGCATCGAGATGAGCGCCACCTGATCGTGCGGGCCGAGGCCCGAGAGGAAGCGTCCGATCTCGTCGCGCGCGCGTCGCTCCTCGCCGGGCCGGAAGGATTCGTCTTCGAAGACGAGGATGACCGTGCGACCCGCGCCGGCCATGAGGGCGTTTGTCCCGAAGGGAGGCGGAAGCGGCTTGCGCTCCTCTGAAGCCGTCGATGAAAGCTGCACCAGCAGGAGCGCGCGGACGGCCCGATCGCGGCCGCCGACCTTCAGAATGACCTCTGCGGGCCTGAGGTCGAGGACGGGCCGGCCCTCGACGTCGAGCGCGAGGAACTCCAGCGAGACCGTCCCACCCGTCGACTCGCGTTGCTCGCTCACGGCAGAGCCGATCGAGGCCGCCAGCGCGAGCGCGAGGGGAACGACGGGACGCACGCCGTCATGATATGGCAGAATCCATGCTTCATATGCGCGCTGTCGCGGTCATCGCTCTCGCATCGTTCGACGCGCTCGCCGTTCTCCTGAAAGGGGGGCCACCCGCCGCCGCGCAAAAACCCGCGGCCAAGATCGATGCCCCCGAGCTCTACAAGACCCACTGCCAGGCGTGTCACGGACCGGACGGCAACTCGCCGCTCGAGCCGCTCAGCTTCGTCGACACTGCCTGGAAGCACGGCAGCCGCCTGCAGGACATCGTCAAGATCATGACCAACGGCGTGGAGATGACG
Organism: Vicinamibacterales bacterium; assembly: GCA_050745085.1. GTDB lineage: Bacteria > Acidobacteriota > Vicinamibacteria > Vicinamibacterales > 2-12-FULL-66-21 > DATAEE01. The sequence goes on along the minus strand of JBOGJB010000374.1, from coordinate 17,855 downwards.
CCGATGCTTCCCTTCAAAGAGAAGCTGACGAAAGAAGAGATCCTCGCGATCGCAAAACTCGTCCGGTCGTTCGACAAGTCGCTCGCCTCCAAGAAGGCGCCGGCTGGGAAGCCAGTCAAGAAATAATGCCGAATGCCGAATGCCCAAAGCGCTGCGCTCGCGACCAGTCACCCTCTGCTGCACGGGCGGTCCCTTTCGGCGTTTGGCATTCGGCATTGACGCGAGTCGCTGATGCCTGACGTCAATGTCGCCCTCATCGGCTACGCCTTCATGGGCAAGGCGCACAGCAACGCCTACCGCCAGGTGTGGCCGTTCTTCTCGCCTCGCCTCCGTCCGCGGCTGAAGGTGCTCTGCGGCCGCACGAAGGACAAGGTCCAGGCGGCGGCAAGCCAGTATGGCTGGGAGGAAGCCGCGACCGAGTGGGAAACCGTCGTCCTCCGGAAGGACATCGACATCGTGGACGTCAGCACGCCGGGCGATCTGCACGCGCCGATCGCGATTGCCGCCGCACGCGCCGGCAAGGTGGTCTTCTGCGAGAAGCCGCTCGCCAACACCGTGGCCGAGGCGGAAAAGATGCTCGCGGCGGTCGAGAAGGCGGGCGTCCTGCACATGATCTGCCACAACTACCGCCGCGCGCCGGCGGTCATGCTCGCCAAGCGGCTCATAGACGACGGGCAGCTCGGAGAGATCTGGCACTACCGCGGCACGTACCTGCAGGACTGGATCGCCGATCCGGCGTTCCCGCTCGTCTGGCGGCTCGACAAGGAGAAGGCGGGCTCGGGCGCGCTCGGCGACATCGCGGCCCACTCGATCGATCTGGCGCGCTTTCTCGTCGGCGAGATCGTGGAGGTCGCCGGCGATCTGAAGACCTTCATCAAGGAGCGGCCGCTTCCGGGCAACGCACGCAAGAAAGGGCGCGTGACCGTGGACGACGCGGCGGCGGCGCTCGTGCGGTTCGAGACCGGCGCGATCGGGACGATCGAGGCGACGCGGATGGCGCCGGGACGCAAGAACTACAACCGGTTCGAGATCAACGGCAGCCGCGGGTCCGTCGCGTTCGACCTCGAGCGGATGAACGAGCTTGAGGTCTACCTCGAGTCTGACCCGCGCGGCGTGCGGGGGTTCCATCGCGTGCTCGCGACCGACCCCGAGCATCCGTACGTGAAATCGTGGTGGCCGCCGGGGCACATCATCGGCTACGAGCACACCTTCACGCACACGGTGTTCGATCTGCTCGAGGCGATGGCGGACCAGCAGCAACCGTCACCGAGCTTCGTGGACGGCGTCCGGAACCAGAAGGTGCTTCACGCAATCGAGCAGGCGTCAAAGACGAGGCGATGGGTCAAGGCCTGAACTGACTCAATGTGGAATGCTGAATGCTGAGTGCTGAATCATGAAAATTGGCGTATTTGCGGTGCTCTTCGGGAACAAGCCGTTCGAGGAGACGCTCGATTACCTCGTCGAGCTGGGCGTGGACGCGGTCGAGATTGGGACCGGCGCGTATCCGGGCAACGCCCACTGCAATCCGGGCGACCTGCTTGCGAACGCCAAGAAACTGCAGGCGTTCAAGAAGGCGATCGATCGCCGGAAGCTCGTCATCAGCGCACTGAGCTGCCACGGCAACCCGCTCCACCCGCAGGAGAAGATCGCGCGCGAGCACCACGAAGTGTTCCTGCAGACCCTCGAGCTGGCGAAGAAGCTCGACGTCCGAACAGTGATCACGTTCAGCGGTTGCCCGGCCGGTGATTCCAAAGGGATGCAGCCGAACTGGATCGTCGCGCCGTGGCCCCCGGAGTTCGCGGTGATGCTGCAGTGGCAGTGGAAGGAGCGCGTCAAGCCGTACTGGACCGCCACTGCGCGCGCCTGCCGCAAGGCTGGCGTCCGCGTCGCGATCGAGATGCACCCGAACTTCGTCGCCTACAATCCCGAGACGATGCTGCGGTTGCGGGACATCGCGCCGAAGGTCATCGGCTGCAACTTCGATCCAAGCCACATGTTCTGGCAGGGCATCGACGTCGTCGCCGCCATCCGCGCCCTGGGCGACTGCATCTATCACTGCCACGCGAAGGACTGCCGGATCGATCCGCGCAACACGGCGGTCAACGGTGTCCTCGATGCGAAGAAGTACACGCGCGAGCTGGAGCGCTCGTGGATCTTCCGGACGGTCGGCTACGGCAACAGCGCGTCGGTGTGGAAGGACATCGTCTCGAACCTGCGCCTGGTCGGCTACGACCACGTGCTCAGCATCGAGCACGAGGACAGCGTCATGTCCGGCGCAGAGGGGCTCAAGAAGGCCATCGCCTTCTTGAAGGACGTCGTGATCGCCGAGCCGGCTGGGAAAGCCTACTGGGCCTAGGGTAATTCTTAGTCCTTAGTCCTTAGTCCCTAGTCCCTGGTGGGACTGGGCTCGCGAGTGACGAGCGCGGCGCGGGTCGGAAGGCGACGGCGAAGAGCACCATGATCGCGGCGGCCATCACCGCGGGCCACATCCAGATGCTCTGCCAGTCGTGAACGGCGCCGGCGGCGCCAAGCGTCGTGTAGCGCCCGACGACCTGACCCGACACGATCGACCCGATGAGCCAGCCCAGGCCCAGGGTGACGAGCGCGATGAAGCCCTGCGCGGCGGCGCGCACGTGGCCGGGCGCGCGCTGGTCCACGTAGATCTGGCCCGTGACGAAGAAGAAGTCGTAGCAGATGCCGTGCAGCAGGATGCCCAGGAACAGCATCCAGGCGCGCGCGTCCATGTTGCCGTACGCGAACAGCACGTAGCGGGTCACCCAGGCCAGCATGCCGACGAGCAGCATTTTCTTGACGCCGAGCCGCACGAAGAAGAGCGGCATCACGAGCATGAAGAAGATCTCCGACATCTGCCCCAGGGTCATCTTGCCCGAGGCGCCCTGCATGCCCAGCTCGTTCAGGAACGGGTTGGTGAACGTGTAGTAAAACTGGAGCGGGATCACGGTCAGGAACGAGCCGATCACGAAGATCGCGAAATTGCGCTCCTTCATCAGTCCCAACGCGTCGAGGCCCAGGATATCGCGCACGGTCACCCGCTCGCCCCGCCGTGCCGGTGGTGTGTGCGGGAGCACGAAGCAGTAGAGTCCCATCACGATCGACGCGACGGTGGCGATGCGCAGTGGCACCACCGTCGGATCGAGCCTGAACCAGCCCAGAATCTGGCCGACGACGATCCAGCCGATCGTGCCGAACACCCGGACGCCCGGAAACTCTTTGCTCGGATCGGCCATCTGGCGGAACGACAGTGAGTTGGTCAGCGCCAGCGTTGGCATGTAGCACAGCGTGTGTGCCAGCATGGCCGTATAAAACGGCCAGAACGTCGTCTGCTGCGATGCGACCCACAACAGCACGCCGCCGACCAGATGCAGCGCGGCGAGCAGCTTCTCGGTGGCAAAGAACCGGTCGGCCACCATCCCCACGAAGAATGGAGAAATGATCGCCGCCACGGCGGTCGTGCCGTAGACCGTACCCACCTGCTCGGGGCTGAACTGCAAGGCGGTCCCCAGATACGTGGCCAGCGTCACCGCCCACGCCCCCCAGACGAAGTACTGCAGGAACATCATCACGGACAGCTTCGCGCGCGCGCCCATCAAGTTCGCTCCCTTCAGCCGGAGATCGACGCAGGTCAGCGCAGATCGGAACTACGCAAGCGCCTTCTTGCAGTACTCGAAGCATCGCCGGACTTCGGCGATCGTGTCGGTTCCCTCGTATTCGTATTCGATGTTGGCCGGAATCGCCCACTTGCGGTCGCGCAGGCGCGCGAGCACCGGGATGATCGGCGTGTCTCCCGTGCCAAACGGGACGTTCGGCCCCTGGTTCCGCTTCCGATCCTTGATGTGCAGCGAGACGATCCGGTCGTGGTGCGTGTCCAGAAAGTCCACGGCGTCGAAGTTCGCGGCGGTGAAGTGGCCGATGTCGAGGTTGATTGCCATCCGGTCGGAGGCGCCCTTGAGCGCGGCGGCGAAGTCGTCCGGCGTCGCGAACTCGTTGGCCTTGATGTCGGAGTGGTTGTGGAAGCCGACGCGGATGCCGAACTTCTGCGCGACCGGATCGAGCCTGCGGACCACGGAGACGGTGGAAGAGGCCGTGATGACGCCGACGCCGAGCGCGCGCGCCATCTCGAACCCGCGCACGATCTCGTCGTCGGTGTAGTCGTCGCGGAAGCTGAGGTTGTACGCGGTCAGCGTGATGCCCGCGGCGTCGAACGTCTTCCGCACGTCCCGGAAGGTCTCGAGCGGCACGCTCAGCCGCCACTTGCGCAGCGCTTCCCGTCGCGCGTCGCCCTGAAGGCCGGGGGTCGCGTCGCGTTCGAGATGATCCTGCCAGAGCTCGCAGCTCCCGAGGCCCGCCGCCGCCAGCCCTGCGATCACGCCGTCGAGCGGCCGGTCGCGGAAGCTGTAGCTCTGCGCGCCGATCTGGACGCCGCCGACCTGGGAATCAATCTTCTGCCCGGCGCCGAGCGGCCACACCGCCGTCGCGGCTAGGCTCCCGACCGTCAGACGGTGCCACTCTCGTCGTGTCATCGACCCCATGCGGACCTCCAAAGCGAGCCAGCGATTGTAGATCAAGCGGCGACGGCAAGACGATCGGGCGTTGCGCCGAAGCGGCGGGCTCTATTCCTGGCGCAGGGCGAGAAGGGGATCGATGCGGGCCGCGCGGCGTGCCGGCCAGAGACACGCCTGTAGCCCGGCTAGAAGGAGGAGCAACGATACGGTCAGGAACGAGATCGGATCGAGGGCCGGCACGCTGGTGACCCGCCCGGCAAGCAGGCGCGTGGCGACGATGCTGACGCCCAGGCCGAGCGCGATCCCCGACGCCAGCAGCCGCGCGCCGTCGGCGACGACCATACCAGCGATCCTGACGGGCTCCGCTCCAAGCGCGATCCGGACGCCGATCTCGTGCGCCTGCCGCGCCACGGCGTGCGACATCACGCCGTAGACGCCGACGACCGCCAGCGTCAGGCCGAGCACTGCAAACACCGCGAACAGCACGAGGTTGAAGCGAGGCCCTGCAAACGCCCGGTCGCGCAGCATCGTCTCGATCGTCCGCAGATCGGTGACGGGCTGGTTGCGGTCGATCTCGTACACCTGGCTGACGATCGCCCGCGTGAGACCGGCCGGATCGGCCGCGGTCAGGGCCATCAGCCGGTCGGCACGGCCCATCAGCGTGAACGGCAGGTAGATCTCCGGCGCGATCTGCTCGGTGAGTCCGCGGTTCAGCGTGTCCCTGACAACGCCCACTATCTGGAAGGCGCCATCGGCAAGCGCAAAAGGCGGCTGCGTCAGGCGCGGGATGCGGACGATGCGCCGAGCGCGGCCCGGTCTGCGAGCCGTGTCCGCGCGAACGTCTCGTTGACGAGAGCCACCTGCCGCCGTGCGCTGATGTCGCTGTCATTCATGGCACGGCCCGTGACGAGCGGGATGCCGAACGCGCCGAGGTACCTGGCGCTGACTTGATGGATCACGACCGGCTGCGCGCTCTCCTGCGCGCCACCGGCGATCTCCACGGGCAACGCGAGATTGCCCAATGGGTGCAGTCCGGTATTCACCGCCGCGGCCGCGACGCCCGGCAGCGCGCTCACGCGGGACAGCAGCTCCTCGAAGAATGCCGAACGCCTCGCCGGATCTGGATAACGGGCCTCCGGCAGTGGAACCCGCATCGTGAGGATACGCTCGGAGCGAAACCCGAGGTCTGCGCGTTGAACCGCGAGCAGCGCGCGAACCATCAGGCTGGCGCCAGCGAGCAGCACGAGCGAAAGCGCTACTTCGCCCACGACGAGCCCTTTGCGAAGGAACGCCTGCGCGGCGCCGCCGCCGAGACCCCGGCTCGACGCGTGCAGGGCGCGCACGACGTCCCGGCGGCAGGCATGAACCGCGGGCGCCAGGCCGAACACGACGGCGGTTGCGGCCGACACCGCCAGCGTGAAGAGCAGCACCGGAACGTTGATGACGATCTTCGACTCGTCGGGAATCGTGTCCGGCGGGACGAGCGCGAGTATGAGACGCAGCGCGCCGAACGCCAGCGCGGTCCCCAATGCCGCCGCCGCGGCCGCCAGAATGAGACTCTCGGTGAGCAGTTGACGGACGAGCCGGAACCTGTGCGCCCCGAGCGCCGCCCGCACCGCCATCTCCTTCTGCCGGCCGCCGGCTCTGGCCAGGAGGAGGTTGGACACGTTGGCGCAGGCGATGAGGAGGAGCAGGCCGACGGCGCCGAAGAGGATCCAGAGGTCGTCGCGGATGCTGCTCGGGAACGTCTCCTTGAAGGACAGCAGCCCCACCCGCCAGTTGTCCGGGAACTGCGCGGGCTCCCGCTGTTTCAGGTCGGCGATGATTGGACGGAGGCTCGCCTCCGCCTGCGCCTCGGTCACGCCCGGCTTGAGCCGCCCGAGCAGGTGGACACCGCGAACGCCCTCGACGGCCGTGCCGCGCGCCGGCACGATCGGCAGATACACGTCGGCGCCGCGCCACATGAACCGCTCGGGCATCACGCCCACAACCGTGCGAATCCTGCCGTTCAAAGACAGCTCGCGGCCAACGATGCGCGGGTCCCCGCCGAATTGGCGCTGCCAGAATCGGTACCCGAGCACGATCACGGGGACCGCGTCAGGCCGCCCGTCGTCCGGTGTATATGTGCGGCCCACGAGCGGCGGCACGCCCATGACCTGGAAGGTGTTCGGCGTGCCGTAGTTGCCGCGCAGCCGCTGCGGATCGCCGTTGCCCGTCCAGAGGACGTCGGTGATCGTGGACGCGATCACGCCGTCGAAAATCGTGCTCCGTTCGGCAATCTCCAGGAACTGATCGGTGGAATAACCGGTCCTGTAGCCGCGTTGGTCGGGGCTCCAGACCCTGACGCTCATCAGGCTGTCGACGTCTTTGTAGGGGAACGGGTCGAGCACGACGGCGTGGATGACGCTGTAGATGGCCGTCGTCGCCATGATCCCCAGCGAGAGCGATAGCAGGGCGACGGCGGCGAATCCCGGGCTCTTCGCGAGAGTCCGGACGCCGAACCGGATGTCACGCAGAGTCGGCTCGAGCCAGGTCGTTATCGCGGACCCTCCAGTTCCTTTTTGACGCGGATCGAGCCGATCTGGTTGACGGGCGGCCCGCAGCTTTTAGAACCCACGCCAGGGTGCCATCAGGGACACAGAGAGCGGTTCGCCGATGCGCTGTTCTACAATGGTGCGACGGTCGTTGAACGATCAGCGCTCCCTGGCTTTCCCGCACCGGAGACTCCATGCCGGAAACGCGCGAACTTCGATCCGTCGTCGAGGCGGCGGAACAGGCCGCTGCGGCCGGCGACTACGCCTCCGCCGAACAACTCCTGCGCGAGGCCGCACTTTTGCAAGAGGCAAATCTCGGCCCGCTCCATCCGGACCTCGCCAATACTCTTAACAACCTCGGCGTCGTGTGCGACATCGCGGACAAGCCGGCCGACGCCGAGCTCTGCTATCGAAGGGCCTATGCAATCGCGACCGCGGTTCTGGAGCCAGACCATCCCTTCGTGGCCACGAGTGGAAAGAACCTCAGGGACTTCTGTGAAGCTCGGGGAAAACCGGTCGAATCGCCGACCACGCCACCGATAGTGGCTGCTGAGCGGGAGCGGGGGGCGACGAGTTCCGTTCACCTGCCGCCCGAGCGCCCGTCGCGCGCCGAATCGCGACTACCCGGGTTCAGGAGATCCTCCCTCCCGCTCGCGATCGGCGCCCTCAGCGCGTCCGGACTCGTATTGGTGATGTTCGTTGCGACCCGCCCGTGGTTTGGCCCGAACGGGCGGGCTGGATCCTCACCAGGAAGCGCGACCCAATCGCTGCCGGGGAATCCGGCGCCTGGAATGGGAGCAAGGGCAGACGCGATCCCGGACGCGACCGCGACGACGTCTGCAGCTCGACAGGCCCGGGACGGAGCCATTGTGCCATCGACGGCCGCGGAGAGCCGGGCCACCGCGACATCCGCACCGGCATTGCCGCTGGTGGCCGATGCTCATCTCTGCAGGACTCTATCAATCGGCGAACCGCGCGGCTCACCCAGTGACTGGCAATGCGATCCCGCGAGCCTTCCAGCTAGTCAGGGCTCGCTCTTTTTCTACACGCGCCTCAAGTCCGAGAACGACACAACGGTCCAACATCGTTGGTATCGCGGCGACCGCTTGCAACAGGTTGTAGAGCTCCGCATTCGGGCCAATCCGGAAAGCGGGTACCGCACCTACAGTCGCAGCACAGTTGACAACCGGAGCGGGGGCGACTGGAGGGTCGAGCTCAGGACCAAAGACGGGATCCTGCTGCACGAGGAGCGCTTCGCCGTTCGGTGATTCGAGGGGACGCAGGCGGCAACCGAGGAATGTGATGTCCCATCCGGCAGCTGCGTCTGAACCTTGCTGGCGGCGACGGCATGTGCTACGGTTCGGCGCCGATGATCGAGGGGAACTCCACATGACGACATCTCTCACGCTTCCGCTCTGCGCGATCGGTCTCACAGCGATCGCGGCCGCCGCCGCCACCGACGCCTCCCGGCCCGGCGGTGCATCATCCGCTTCCCAGGGGGCTGGGTGGAAAACGCTGTTCGACGGCACGACGACGAAGGGCTGGCACGGGTACAAGAAGCCGGGGCCGGTCGAAGGCTGGCAGGTCGTGGACGGCGCGCTCGTGCGCCAGGGGAAGGGCGGAGACCTCGTCACCGACGAGGAGTTCGACGACTTCGAGCTGTCGCTCGAGTGGAAGCTGACTACAGGAGGGAACTCCGGCATCTTCTATCGCGCCCCCGAGGATGCGGAGGCCATCTGGCATCACGCAATCGAGTATCAGATCCTCGACAACGCGGCACACCGCGATGGGCAGAACGCGAAGAGGTCGGCCGGATCCGCCTACGACCTCTACGAGCCGGTCCGTGATGTGACGAAGCCGGTGGGGGAATGGAACGAGACACGCATCATCGCGCGCGGCAACCATGTCGAGCACTGGCTGAACGGCACGAAGCTCCTGGAATTCGAGATCGGCTCCCCCGATTGGGTGGAGCGTGTCTCGGCGAGCAAGTTCAACCCGTACCGGGAGTTCGGCAAGGCGCGGAAGGGCCGCATCAGCCTGCAGGACCACGGCAACGTCGTCTCGTTCCGGAATATTCGGATCCGACCAATCACCAGCTGACCACGGATCTCTCAACCACGGACTCCGCTGGTTTGACCACGGATTGCACGGACTGCCGGCTGCAGTTTCTCTCTGTCGGTGGAGCAGGTCGACATCCGCAGAATCGGTGGTCGTTGCGCAGTTTGACGCAAACTTGACACCCGCTGCCCGGCCCCCGCATCATAGCTGTCTCCCCCGCAAATCACACTGACTCGGCCCGCCGGCGGCGGGCTACGCGAGGTCCTTGTATGCAGCGCATGATCGTGGTGTGCGTCGTTGGGGCTGCGGTTGTGTTCTTGGCGGCCGTCAGCGCGCGCGCGCAGCAACCCACACCCGATATTCCGTGGCAGGCGGGCCCCACCGCGGGGAGCCTTGGCGATATCGCGCAGATCACTGTGCCCGAGGGGTTCCGCTTCACCGGTCAGGCCGGGACGCGCACGTTCCTCGAGCTGACGCAGAATCCGACCAACGGCAGCGAGCTGGGTATCCTGCTGCCAGAGTCGGCGGAGGGGGGACGCTGGTTCGTCGTCTTCGAGTTCAACCCGATCGGCTACGTCAAGGACGATGAGAAAGACCGACTCGACGCCGAAGCGATGATCTCGAGCATCCGGAAGGGGACCGAGGCGGCCAACGAGGAGCGCAAGCGCCGCGGCTGGTCCACCATGAGGATCGTCGGCTGGCATACGCCACCGTTCTACGACACGCGCACGAACAATCTGACCTGGGCGATCACGGGCGCTGGCGAGGAGGGCAACATCGTCAATTACTCGGTGCGTCTGCTCGGGCGCCGCGGGGTGATGAACGTGGACCTCGTGTTGTCGCCCGAGGAAGTAGACGCGGTCGTGCCGGCGTTCGAGACGGTCATGGGGGGCTTCACCTTCAAGCCGGGGAGCCGGTACGCCGAGTTCGTCCGGGGCGACAAGGTCGCCGCGTACGGCCTGACGGCGCTCGTCGCCGGTGGCGCTGGCGCCGCGCTCGCGAAGAGCGGCCTGCTCGGCAAGCTCTGGAAGGCGATCGTTGTTGGGGTGCTCGCGCTCGTCGGCGTCATCAAGAAGCTGTTCAAGGGCCGCGGGGAGCCGCAGCCCGCGAACACCTAGGACCACGGACTCGACGGATCTGTGGGAACCATGGATCCGACGGATCCTCTCTTATTGGGCCCTCGCTTGGGTCGCGGTCAGTGCTGACGTTCTTCGCGATCGTCCTCGTCATCTACGCCGCGGAGTGCGTCTACCGGGTCGAGAACGGACGATCGTGCTGACGGGCGCGCGCCGTGGCCGCTGGTGCGCGCGCGTGGGCCCGATGATGACCCTCGGCGAGAAAGGAGGGGCGTCGGTGGCGCCGCTCTTTCCTCCGCTCGCAACCTCGGTCGCCTGGCCCTCTGACCTGGCTCAGGGCAGGCCTCCTTCGTCGATCGCCGGCCCCCGCCTCGCCCCGTCGAAAGATGCGCAGAGGGAGGCTGCGAAGCGGATCGATCGGTTTTACGAAGTGGCCGAGCCGGTCTGGGTCGCCTGCAACATGCTCTGGATCTTCGTGTGCTGCGTCGCGCCTGCGATCGTCTTCTGGCGCGGGCTGGCGGGCACCTGGCCCGCACTCCTCATCACCGGCCTCGCGATCCTCGGCTTCATCCTCGTCACGTTCTGGCACGCGCATCGCGGTTTGTATCCGGACGCATCCGACGAGCGCCGCTCGAAGACACTCCTGATGGGTGTGTCGCCACTCGGCGCGATCCGCGCGGTGGATTATCTGTCGCACCGCGCGCTGGCCGGGACCGATCCAATCATCGCGGCGATCGCGCTGTGCCCGCGCGACGAAGCGGTGCGGCTGGCCCGCTGGCTGTACTTCGTGCCAGACCATCGCGACGCCGGCCTGCGACAGTTTCTGGAGAGCAGCGATCTGTGGGACGAGGTAGTCGCCCCGCCTCACGCGGGGGAGACAGGCGCGACGGCGTTCTGCCCGCGCTGCCACGCGCAGTACGTCCGCGCGGACGGCACGTGCTCGGATTGTTCGGGGGTCGAGCTGGTGAAGTGGGCACCAGGGGCGCCCACCCCGTCCGCAGTTCTTAGTGCCTAGTTCTTAGTGCTCGGTGCTTAGTGACTGTTTCGCCCTCGTCCTAGTCTCTAGTCCCTCGTCCTAGTCCCTAGTCCTTAGTCCTTAGTCCTTGGTCCCTAGTCCCTGGTCCCTGGTCCCTGGTCCCTACTTCTTGATCGTCCAGTAATAGATCCGCCGGCCGTTGATCTCTTCGGTCTTCTCGGGCGGCCACTCGGCTCCCATGTCGAAGCTGTGCGAGACGATACGCGTGCCATTGCGCAGCTCCTTCTGCAGCTTCGGCATCAGCTTGATGTTGAGCGACGGCAGCAGGTACAGCGTGACGACGGTCGCTTCGCTGATGTTGGTCTCGAACAGGTCGGCGTTCATGAACTTGACCTTGTCGCCGACGCCGGCCGTCTTCAGGATCTCGTTTGCCTCCTTGATCCGCTGCGGGTCGATGTCGATCCCGATGCCGCGCGCGCCGTAGACCTTCGCCGCGGTGATCGGGATCCGGCCGTCCCCGCAGCCGAGGTCGTAGACGACGTCCTTCGCGCTGACGTTCGCGAGCTTGAGCATCGCGTCCACGACTTCCTGCGGGGTCGGGACGTAGATGACGTCGGGCTGACGCAGGGTGCCGGTCTGCTGGGCAAGTGCTGGGGTCGCGATCACGGCCAGGAGAACGAATATCAGGGCCAGACGGTGCAGTCTCATCGATAGGCTCCTTCTCGGAACAGGCATCCTTTATATCATTTTGGACGGTGCCGATAGCGCGCGCGGCCGGGGTCCGGCCTGGCATCCTTGCCGCTCGTCACGGCAGTCGTCACAGCTGCGAGCCCGCCCCGAGACCCCACGAATGAGTTGGCCAAGCCGCTGAGCTTCGCGCCTGAGCTCGATTTTCTCGGGGCGGATCTGCGACAAAGGGATGTTGGCTTCCGGCGCGTCCGCCGCGATGCCCGCCCTCTCATCCTGATGCAAAAACTCCTGGCGGCCTCGGCCGCATTGTGTGTCGTGCTGTTCACGCCGATCCGCGCGTCGCTGCCGCTCGTCTCGGCGACGGCATCGGGCGGAGATCCGGTCGTCGAGACGATCGTGGGGCTGGCCAGCTACTACGGACCGGGCTTCCACGGCCGCCGGACGGCGAGCGGCGAGATCTTCAACATGCACGAGCTCGTCGCAGCGCATCGCACGCTGCCGCTCGGCACCGTCGCGCGCGTCACCAACCTCGCGAACGGTCTGTCGGTGGTCGTGCGGATCACCGACCGCGGGCCGTACATCAAGGGTCGCATCCTCGATATGTCCAACGGCGCGGCGAAGGCGCTCGAGTTCGTGCGTGACGGCACCGCGCGCGTCCGGATCGAGATTCTGAAGCCAGCCTAGCTTGGCTATAGAATGGCGCCATGCGAAGAGCCGCGGCGCCCCTGGTCATCCTGCTCCTCCTTGCCTCGCAACCCGGGCGCGCGGCTGACGGCAAGAGCACCGCGCTCGGCTGGATCGACGCGAGCGCCGACACGCTAAAGCGCGTCAACCGCGCGATCTGGACGCACGCCGAGACCGGCCTCGAAGAGACGAAGTCGGCGAAGGAGCTGATGGATCTGCTCCGCGCGAACGGCTTCACTATCGAGGCGGGCGTGTCCGGCATGCCGACCGCGTTCGTCGCGAGCTACGGATCGGGCCGCCCGATCATCGGCATCCTCGCCGAGTACGACGCGCTGCCGGGGCTGTCGCAGGATGCGGTGCCGGAACGGAAGGAACGCGCCGGCACGGCGGCGGGCCACGGCTGCGGCCACAGCGTGTTCGGGACCGCCAGCGCCGCTGCCGCGATTGCGGTCAAGAAGGCAATGGAGTCGGGCGGCGCGAAGGGGACCATCCGCCTCTACGGCACGCCGGCCGAGGAAACCGGCATCGGCAAGACCTACATGCTGCGCGACGGGCTGTTCAAGGACGCCGACGTCATCCTCGCGTGGCATGCCGGCGATCGCACCGCGTCGAGCTATAGCTACACGAAGGCGAACGTCTCGGTGAAGTTCCGGTTCACGGGCCTGCCGGCGCACGCCTCCGCGTCGCCGCACCAGGGACGCAGCGCGCTCGACGCCGTCGAGTTGATGAACACCGGCGTCAACTTCATGCGCGAGCACGTCAAAGAAGACGCGCGCATTCACTACGTCATCACCAACGGCGGCGGCCAGCCGAACGTCGTCCCGCCCGAGGCGGAGGTCTGGTACTACGTCCGCGCGGACAAGCACGCGGACGTGGAGGAGTACTACGAGTGGGTGAAGGAGATCGCGGACGGAGCCGCGAGAATGACCCGCACGAAGTTGGCGATGGTGCAGGTCGACGCCGACATGCACGAGGTGCTGCCGAATCGGACGCTGTCGGAGATCATCCAACGCAACCTCGAGCAGGTCGGCGCGCCGAAGTTCACCGAGGAGGAGAAGGCGTTCGCCCGCAAGACGCAGACGCCGCTCGGCCGTCCGCTCGACCGCGCGCTCTCCGAGACTGTCGAGCCGCTCCCCGATCGCCCGTTTCAGGGGGTGGCGTCCACCGACGTCGGCGACATCTCGTGGTTCGTGCCGGTCGGCCAGCTCACCGCGGCGACGCACACGTTCGGCGCGCCGGGGCACAGCTGGCAGATCGTCGCCTGCACCGGCACGACGATCGGCGAGAAGGGGATGATGGTGGCTGCCAAGGCGCTCGCGGGCGCCGCGATCGATCTCTACGACTCGCCGGACCTCGTTGGGCGCGCGAAGAACGATTTCAAGACGGTCAGAGATCCGATGAAGTACGTCACGTTGATTCCTGACGGGCAGCGGGCGCCCAAAAGCATTCGTTGACAAGACATAAGCATTGCCGGATTGGGAATTGGCAATTGCCGGATTGATTGACGATCGATGATTGAGAATTGAGGATTATTGCGGATTGACGATTACTGACAATTGTCGATTGAATTGGCAGCCGGCAATGCAGTGAGATATGCATAATCCAGAAGTCCCCGAGACACTCGAGGGCTGGAGCATTCTGCATCAGATGTTCCGGCTGAACTGGCGGGCGCTGCGGGCGCTGGCGTCCGGCGCGCGGCACGCGCTGGCGGCGGAAGCGCTCGCGCAGGCCGTTGGCTCGAGCCAGTGGGACGACGGCGGGAGCGCGCTCGTGCAGCTCCTCGGTCACAAGGGCGACCTGATGCTGGTCCACTTCCGCCGGAGCTTCGAAAACCTGTCCTGCACCCAGCTCGCGCTCGCGCGGTCGAGCCTGAGCGACTACCTCGAGCCGACCGCGTCGTACGTATCGGTCGTCGAGCTGGGCATGTACGAGATGACCGCGAAGATTCACCGCGATCTCGGCGGCCGCGGCCTGGCGCAGGGGTCAGACGACTACGCCCGCGCGTTCGACGAGGAGATGAAAACACAGCGCGAGCGTGTCATGAGCCGGCTCTTCACCGAGATTCCGCGGCGGCGCCACGTCTGCTTCTATCCGATGAACAAGCGGCGCGGCGAGGAGAAGAACTGGTATCGCGTGCCGTTCCAGGAGCGCGCAGAGATGATGCGCGAGCACGGCATCATCGGCCGGCACTACGCCGGCCGGGTCACGCAGATTATCTCCGGCTCGATTGGCTTCGACGACTGGGAGTGGGGCGTGGACCTGTTCGCCGACGACCCGCTCGTGTTCAAGAAGCTGATCTACGAGATGCGTTTCGATCGCGCGAGCGCCGACTACGCCGAGTTCGGTCCGTTCTACGTTGGCCTGCAGTTCGACGCCGCGGAGCTTCCCGCGCTGCTCGAGGGACGGACGCCTGGATTCGTGCCTCGTTCCTAGGACCTCGGGCCTCGGGCGGTGCCTCGGGGCTCGTGCCTCGGATCGTTCCTCGCAGACGACTTCGAGGTGATCGAGCTGGAGTGGCGTGGCGGTCCGATCCTGGGGGCTCCGCGCAATCTGCGGGTTGTTCGATAGGGGCACTGAACGAGCCGCAGCCGTTAGATTAGTGGTGCGGCTCATTCAAGTTGGTGCGGTTCGTTCAGCGCCTCGAGCAGATCCTCTCGCCTCCCGAACACCCGGCAGCCGTTCGCAATCATCGCGTTGAAGTCGTGCGGAGCGCTGACGCGGATGTCTTCGTACAGACCCAGCACGGGCAGGCCCCGCGCAACGGCGTATCCGATCTCGAACGCCGTTCCTGAATCGACGTCCGTTCCGTTGAGCACGGCGACGATCATGCCGCACGCGTTGAGCGCGCGCAGGTCGCTCTCGTACATCGCGCGGGTGTTGCGTCGGTCGGGTGAAACGAGGCCGCCGTCGCGGTGCGGCAGGTAGGTCTCGAACCCTGCGCCGTCAATAACGGCCGCCAGCTCCTCGAGGTACCGTCGCTCGGCGGGTGTGAACAGGGGTCCGGCGATGTAGACCGGTTTCACGTGCCGGCGAGCCACTTGAACACGTTGCGGACGAACCGCGCGTTGTCGCCTTCGCTGATGCCGCGGTGCGCGTCCCCGTTGGCGCTGCCGAACGCCGACACGACGCCGCCGTCGCCGATCACGACGACGCGCCCCTTGCCGTGCTCGAAGGCGAGAATGAGCGGCTTGCCCGCCGCCGACGGGCCGTCGGCCGCCTGTGCGGTCGGGCCGCTGTAGACGCCGCCCGGCGCGCGCAGCATCACCCCCGGCCCGCTCATCGACTCACCGACGACGTAGACGACCGCGAGAACGCGATCGAAGAGCGGGTGGCGGCGCTCGCCGTACTTGTTGACGTCGATCGTGAGCTCGCCGGTCGGCCTGCCGTCCGCGCCCTTTGTCAGGATCGTGTTGTTGTCGAGCGTCACGCCGAGCGCCTTTGCGAGGGCGCGGGCCGGCGCGCCGAAGGGGGCGCGATCGGCGACGAGCAGTAGCGATCCGCCGTCGCGGACCCACGACTCGATCGTGATCACTTCGTGCTCGGTAAAGGCGGACGCATCGGCCGGCGAGCCCTCCGGCGCCTGTGCGTTGGCGATGACGAACACCGCGCGGTCAATGAGCCGCTCGGCGCTCGCGCGCGACGGCCGGACCTGGTACCCCAGCCGCTCGAGCCAGCGTCCGACCGGGCCGAGGTAGGTCTGGAGCGAGATGACATTGCGGTGTGCCTCGTCGATGAGCACGATCGGCTTTCCGCCCGCCTTGAAATCGGGGGCGTCGAAGGACGGGGAGAACGACGCATCGACCGTCAACTGGCCCGGGGGCGTCGGTTGCGCTTGCGCAAGTAATCCAAGAAACAGCAGCAGTGTCACGCGCGGGATTATAATTCCGGTCCCGATGGAAATCTCGCGGCGGGCGTTCGTCAAGGCGGCGCCGGTCCTTCCCCTGGCGCTCGGGGCCGAGCACGCCTCGTTCGACCCCTGGGTCGAGCTGAACGCCGGCCACGCCCGCCACAACGTCGCCGAGATCGCGCGGCTCACGAAGGGTCCGATCCTCGCCGTCATCAAGAACAACGGCTACGGCGCCGGCGTCGTCGAGATCGCGCGTGTGCTTGAGCCGATCGCGGACGTCCACGGCTTCGCGGTCGTGAAGATCGATGAGGCGTTCCGGCTGCGCGACGCGGGGCTGCAGAAGCCGGTCGTGCTCATGGGTCCGTACGACGGCCGCCACGTGCGCGACCTCGCCGCGCGCGGCATCATGCCGATGATGTACACGAGGCCGGGACGAGAGTTCGAAGCGGCGGCGGCGGCGCTCGGCCGGCCGGTCCGCGTGCACATCTGCGTGGACACCGGTCTCGGGCGCGTCGGCGTGCCGTATCGTGAAGCGGCGGACTTCATCCGCGCGCTGCACGAGCAATCGGCGATCGATCGGCGATCGGCGATCGTTGTTGACGGGGTGATGATGACCTTCACCGAGGATGCCACGTTCGACCAGGAGCAGCTCGCGCGCTTTACGGCGCTGTGCGAGCTGCTGAAGCGCGAGCGCGTTCACGTCGGCCGTCGTCATGCGGCGTCGAGCTACACGCTGTTTCAGGGAGCGAGCCAGCCGGGCGGCCTGACACCCTTCCTGCTCGACATGGTCCGTCCCGGCATGGCGATCTTCGGCGTGTACCCCGAAGCACCCTTCAGAACGACGGGCCTGCTCGACCTCAGGCCGGCTGTCGCGCTTCGCGCGGGCGTCGTGTACGTGAAGCGCCTGCTGAAAGGAGACAGCGCCGGCTACAACCGCGCCTACGTCGCGCCGCGCGACGTCTGGGTCGCGACGCTGCCGGTCGGACACGCCGACGGCGTCCCGCGGGTGGCGGCGAAGGGCGCGAACGTCCGGATTGGCGGCGCGCTCTATCCGATCGTCGCGTCGGTGTCGGCCAGCCACGTTATTGTCGAGCTTGGCGACGAGGGGCGCGCGCGGATCGGCGACGTCGCGACGATCTTCGATTGGCAGGAGGGCTCACGGCCGGAAGATGTCTCAGCCGCCTGCGGCGCGTCGGTATACGATCTGCTGATGCACCTGAACCCCGCCCTGCCGCGACGAGTGTTGTAGGGCAGGTCGGATCGCCCGGCGGTCTTCGGATCCACGCGGGAGGACGTCATGCACCTCCGTCGCCCCTACCTCAACACCCGGGTCCTCACGGTTTTTCTGATCGCGGCCGTGCCGCTGCTGGCCTTCGGCCTGCTGATCGTCCTGTCGAACGCGCAGGCGCAGCTCCGCGATTCGTTCGGCCGGCAACTCGAGCAGGCGGCCGAGCGGACGGCGGCGGC
>JBOGJB010000373.1:0-3967 GCA_050745085.1 Vicinamibacterales bacterium | reverse complement strand
GCCCATCGTCGCGGCCGCAGGCGATGCGGTGCAGCGCGAGCCCAGCCGCGCCGAGCCGCGCGTGCAAATCCGCGGGCGCGAGCGCCGCCACCTCGCCGAGCGTTCGCAGCCCCCAGCGGCCGAGTGTCGGCAGATGCTCAGCGAGCCCGATCGTCGAGAGAATCGCAATCGGCAGTTTTCCAACCGCCTGACGCTCCTCTCCCGGCGGGATAACGATCACCCGCCCGGCACCAGGCATGAGGCACCAGGCACTCAGCGCAGCTGCCGTCCGCGTTGCCGCGATCGCGACCGCGGCGTCGATCCCGCGCGCGCGCGCCGCGCGCGCCAGCTCGCGACCCACCGCCGGCGGATCGCCGACGATGCGGCCGAGACCTGAAACATCGAGGAGGACGGCGTCCTCCCGGCGCTCGACGCGCGAGGAGAACGCGCGCGCCGCGCCGAACAGGTCGGCTGACGGAGAACTGCTCACGAGACAGGCAAACAATCACCCTCCCTGTTAGTTCTTAGTTCTTGGTGCGTAGGTCTTAGTCTGTCTTCGCTCGCAACTTTCTTCGCTGTCGGTTGCTCGCCTGTCGCTTGGTTACGTAACTGCGGCCGTAGAGATATGCCAGTAAACAGGCGTCCTCGCGGCGTCGTCCCTTGCCACTGTGGGGCCGCCTCCATCGCGATAGTCACCCCGCCCGGACTGCGCGCAAGATGCTCGGCCGCAATGACGAGGGCCACCGTCCGCCCGCCTTCGATCGCGCGCGCCAGGCGGAACCAGGTCGTGAACGGCAGCCGCCGGAGCGCGGCGGAAGGAGCGTCGGCCAAGTCGAGCGCCGCGACCGCAAAACCCCCCGCCTGCAGCACGAGGTTGAACGCTTTTACGGCGCGCTCGAGCGCGGGACCGGGATCGATCGCCGTCTCGACGCTGCCCGTCTCGCCGCGCACCCAGAGCAGCCGTTCCAGCCCGGCCACGGATCCCCGCCGATCGGACAACATGACTGCCGCCGACTCGGGATCGAACCGGTCGAACGCATCGACGAGCGCGGCGATTTCTCCCCCCGCGACCGCCGCCGCCAGGACGGTCAGGGCCACCGACGTCCGGCCGCTCGACCGCGGGCCGACGATTTCCGACAGCTCACCGCGAGGGAGCCCACCCCCCAGCGCCGCGTCGAGCCCCGCCAGGCCGGTAGGAACAGGAGGCTCCCCCGCATGGCGGGTGGGAACCAGGGTCCGGTCGAGTTTCCGGACTCTCAGGAGCGATTCGAGGTCGGCGCGGGCGAGCGTCCCCATGACTTTCGCTTTATCTTCGCTATCAGTATAGCGAAGGCCTGTTCGAACGCAACTATGATCAAGGGCCTCTTGCTGCGCCGGGTTGCCGCTGCGTTCTCATCGCGGGATTTCCGCATCCTCTGGCTTGGCGCCTTCGCGTCCACGGTCGGGACCTGGATGCAGAAGGTCGCCCAGAGCTGGCTGGTTTTCGCGCTCACGGGCTCGACGTTCTTCCTTGGGCTCGACGACTTCCTCGGCCAGCTCCCGATCCTGCTCTTCACGCTCATCGGCGGGGTCATCGCCGACCGGCACGACCGCCGGCGGGTGCTCCTCGGATCGCAATGCGTGCAGATGGTGTCGGCGTTCACGCTCGCCGCGCTCGTCTACTGGGACGCGGTCCGCATCTGGCACATCCTGACGTTATCGTTCGCCACCGGCGTCGCGCAGGCGTTCGGCGGCCCGGCGTATCAGTCGCTCATCCCGTCGCTCATCAAAAAAGACGACCTGCCGAACGCGATCGCGCTCAACTCGATCCAGTTCAACCTCGCGCGCGTGATAGGTCCGCTGCTGGCCGGCGCGACGCTCGCCGCGTGGGGCACGGCCGCCTGCTTCGGCCTCAACGGCCTCTCCTTTCTCGTCGTCATGGTGGCGCTCCTGTCGCTCGCGGTGAAGCACGTGCCGCCCTCCACGCGTCAGGGCCTGCGCGATGAGCTCGGTGCAGGCCTGTCCTACGTGCGCGGTCAGCACGCGCTCGTCGCGCTGACGGCGCTGGCGTTCCTGGTGACGTTTCTGGGCCTGCCGCTGCTCACCTTCCTCCCGGTGATTGCCAAGGAAGTATTTCAGCAGGACATGGGCGGCTACAGCCGGATGATGGCGTGGTCCGGCGCCGGCGCGGTGTCGGGCGCGCTCGTCGTCGCGTGGCTGGGCAAGTTCCGGCACATGGGGCGCATGCTGCTCGCGGTGCAAATTGTGTTCGGGCTGCTCGTCACCGCGTTTGCCGCGTCGCGGATGCTCTGGGTCAGCGAGTTGTTGCTCTTCGCGTGCGGCGCGGCGCTCATCATCGTGTTCTCGCTGACCAGCTCGCTCGTGCAGCTCATCGTCCCCGATCGCCTCCGCGGGCGGGTGATGGGCATCTACATGGTTGCCTTCCGGGGCGGAATGCCGCTCGGGAGCCTGGCGGCCGGCTACGCGGCGACGCGCGTGCCGGCGCCATGGGTACTGGCGGCCAACGGGGTGCTGCTCGTGGTCGTCGCGGTGTACTTCCTCGGGGTCGACCGCCGCGGCGTGCGAGACCTCTGACCTCCAGGCGGGTTACTATCTATCTCGTGATCGTGATCTCTTCTGCCGTGCTCCTGGGTTTCCTCCACGGCCTGGGCGCGGATCATCTGATGGCGATCGCGGCGCTCGCGGGCGGCAACGCCCGGTCGGCGCGAACGCGGGCGGTCGGCGTCGCGGTCCGGTTCGCGATCGGCCACGCGCTGTTGCTCGGTCTGGGCGCAACGACGGCGATCGTCGCCGGCTGGACCATTCCGCTGGTCGTCGAGCGCGGCGGCGAGATCGCGGGGGGGCTGCTGCTGATTGGGCTCGGCGTGTTCGGCCTGTGGGCAGTCACGACTGGACGCGTTTACAGCCATGCGCATCCCCGGCCGCCGCGGCCGGCCGACGCCTGGCACCTACACCTCGGCCTGCCGGCGCATCACCCGCTGCTCTCGTCGCACGACTCCGCGGTCCCGACGCTCGTCGGCGCGGTGTTCGCGGTGAGCAGCCTGCGGGCCCTCACGCTCCTCGCCCCGTTCGGCGGGGCCGCCGCGGCAGCGAGCCTGCCGCTGCTCTTCGTCCTGATTGCGCTCTTCGCCGTCGGGATCCTGCTGTCGATGTCGCTCTTCGGCGTCGCGCTGGCGCGCGTGCTCTCGACGCACGCGGTCGCTCGGCTTGGGCGCTTCGCCGGCACGGCCATGGCGCTCGGGTCGATCGCGCTTGGTGTTTACTGGATTACTTCAGCGATCTGAGCCGGACCGTCCAGGCCACAGGGACGTCGACCGGCAGGTAACACACCGCATCGTCGCACGCCTGGTAAGACACTTTCCCTTTCACGACAACCGACGCGCCCGGCGTGTTCCCGCGCGCATCTGTCGACACGACGACATCCTGCGCGATGCGGAAGGGCTTGCTATAGACCTTGAAGCGCTCGTTGAGCGGCCGGAAGAAGAAGATCTCGGGCTTCGGATAGCGCGGGTGCCCCGCCCGGTGATACATCGGATCGGCCTCGAGCGTCAGCGAGATCGGCATGTAGTCGGGCTGACCGGGCGCGTAGACGTGGATCGTCGGCTTGGGAGAGACGTCCAGCGCGAGCGTAACGCGCGCGCCAGGGACTGCCTGCGCGCCGGCCGACGGCGTGAGCGTGAGGTACTTGCTGTCGATGGCCGCCGACTGCGCGAGCAGCAGAAGCAGGACGGGCGCGAACATTGACGGAATAATACCAATGTCGAATGCCAAACGCCGGATGGGTCTACTCGCCTCCCAGCTGCGGCGAGCGCGCCCACCCGGCGTTCGTCATCCGTCGTTCGTCATTCGGTCTTCGACCTACCGCCGCGTGACCTGATCCCAGATGGCGGCGCTGCCGCCACCGATCGCGGCGCCGATGAGCGCTCCCTTCTTCCCGCCGACCGCCGCGCCGACGCCGGCGCCGACGCCCGCGGACGAGCCGATGATG